>JAOZOM010000507.1 GCA_029933275.1 Anaerolineales bacterium
CCAAATTGCGGAAGGGATATTCGGATGAAAGGGAGGGGAGCGAAATAAAAGGTTGTTTCGCCATATTAAATCCTTGTGGGTATCTTGATGATATTTTTCAGTAATGGGAATTTTATCACGAGCGAGGATGGTTGGTGGGCGTGATTTTTTAAATTTGCCAAGGCAATACGTTTTACTTCTTTTCCACTTCAGGTTAAAATTGGCACCTATTAAACTCTACAGGAGACTCCTATGTACAAACTGGTTTTGCTCCGTCATGGACAGAGCGAATGGAATTTATCGAATCGTTTTACCGGCTGGACGGATGTCGGACTCACCGAGCAGGGGCGCGCCGAGGCACATTCTGCCGGAACGCTCTTGCGTGAGGCTGGATTCCGTTTCGATGTGGCTTACACCTCCGTGCTGAAACGCGCTATCCATACCCTCTGGACAGTTCTCGATGAACTTGGTCAAGAGTGGATTCCCGTACATCGCTCGTGGAAACTGAACGAGCGTCATTATGGCGCACTACAAGGCTTCAACAAAGCCGAGATGGCGGCGAAAGAAGGCGAAGAACAAGTCCTGATCTGGCGGCGTAGCTACGATGTCCCACCGCCCGCGCTGGGTTTGGACGACGAGCGTCATCCGCGTTTCGACCCGCGTTATGCCGATTTATCCCCCGAAGAATTGCCTGCAACTGAATGTCTCAAAGATACGCTGGAGCGCGTTCTTCCTTATTGGGATAGCACCCTCGCACCGGCGATTAAATCGGGCGAGCAGGTGCTCATCGCCGCGCATGGGAACAGTCTCCGTGCAATGGTCAAATACCTCGATAGTATCCCCGATGATAAGATTACGGGGCTAAACATCCCCACCGGCATCCCGCTCGTTTACGAATTGGACGAGGATTTGAAGCCAATCAAGAGCTACTACCTTGGTGATCCCGAAGCCGCAAAGAAAGCCGCGGAGGCGGTCGCCGCGCAAGGGAAAGCGAAGTAGGGCTGTAAAGCAGGAATCAGCAAATCCGCATTTACAAGAGCGTCCGATGAAACTTTGTCGGACGTTTTTGTGTTAAGGATATTAGAATCTGCTTTTTTCAAACTAACAAAACCCTAAGCTTAGAAATTATTCTTTATGATACACTTCTCTTCGCAAAATTTAGACTTGAAAAGG
>JAOZOM010000508.1 GCA_029933275.1 Anaerolineales bacterium
CCCCCTCAGGGGGGAGAATTTGTCCCTTCCCCATCAGGGGGAAGGCTAGGATGGGGGCACACTTATGTTAGCAAAAAGAATCATCCCCTGCCTAGATGTAAAAGAGGGGCGCGTGGTGAAGGGAGTCAACTTTGTCGGTCTGCGCGACGCGGGCGACCCCGTGGAGCAGGCAAAAGCCTACGATGAGATGGGGGCGGACGAACTCATCTTTTTGGATATTTCCGCCACGCACGAGGGCAAAGAGACCATGCTCGATGTCGTGCGGAGGGTCGCCGAGCAAGTTTTTTTGCCGCTCACTGTTGGGGGCGGCATCCGCTCTGTCGAGGACGCGCGGCGCACCCTGCTGGCGGGCGCGGATAAGATCGGGGTGAACTCCGCCGCGGTCGCGAATCCCGCGCTTTTATCCCAATCTGCTAAAAAATTTGGCGCGCAATGTGTGGTTTTGGCGATTGATGCAAAGAGAAAGGGAGAAAGCTGGGAAGTCTACACACACGGCGGCAGAAAAGCGACCGGCTTGGATGCAGTAGAATGGGCAAAACGCGGCGTGGACATGGGCGCGGGCGAAATCATGTTGACCAGCATGGACGCAGATGGCACGCTTGCTGGCTATAATCTCGAACTGACCCGCGCGGTGGCGGAAGCGGTGAACGTCCCCGTCATTGCCAGCGGCGGCGCGGGCAAGGTGAGCCATTTTGCGGACGCTGTCACCCTCGGCGGCGCGGACGCGGCTCTGGCGGCATCCCTTTTTCACGACAAAGTCCTGACGATTGGCGAAGTGAAAGAAGAGCTGCGAAGAAGGAATATCCCCGTAAGGATTGTGTGATAATGGAATTTTCAACCTTCAATCTTCAACTTGAAACCTTAAACTTTGACGCGCGCGGCTTAATCCCCGCGATTGTGCAAGATGCGAAAACCAAAGAAATTTTAATGATGGCTTGGATGAATGCCGAATCTTTTCGTGTGACGCAAGCGAAAGGGAAGGCGTGTTTTTGGAGCCGAAGCCGAAACGAACTTTGGCTTAAGGGCGCAACTTCGGGCAATTTTATGAATGTAAAGCAGATTTTGGTAGATTGTGATGCCGATACGCTTGTGCTTCTGGTCGAGCCGGAGGGACCCGCCTGCCATACGGGCGCGCGGAGTTGTTTTTATAGA
>JAOZOM010000156.1 GCA_029933275.1 Anaerolineales bacterium
CCGATACTGAAAAAATTATAAAATTGCTCAATAAAAGTATAAAAGATGAGTTGACAGAAGCCTTTCATATTGGGCGTACTATCAAGAGTGTTGAATTTACGCCGGATTCTGGTGAGCAACTCTATATAAATTTTATAGTCACCATGGAATGTGCTGGAGGAGAAGACGCCTATTGCTTATCAACGCAAGCCTTTGTTGATTTGATTAACGCGTGCAAGGACAGCCATGAAGTAGATCTGTTTATCCCTGATTATATACAAATCATGCAGCTTTGGATTTCTCAACCCAACTCTGATGAAACTTCGCGTGTCTTTTTTGATGTTGATTGGAGAGATGTCCAAAATTATGTTAATGGGAAAACTTCTGCTGAAGAATTTGAGAACAAGGTGCGTAGTTTTACTATTCCCGAAATGTCCGCTCCATAAAAAACAAACCACCTCAAAAAAATGATAAAATACAGACCCTCCACTATTCTTGGGTGAAAGAATTATGAATAATGAAATCCCTTTCCACCAACCGGAACCCGTGCCTCTCCCCCCTCAAGACCAGAGCGATAAAGTAGCCGATGCGCTTTTGCGCGTGGTTATGTTCATCATCAGTCTCGTTAGTTTGGGGATTGCGATGTCTAGTGTTGCGTATGTGGCGATTCAGTTTTTAGCTCTACACGATTCAAAAACACGCGATAATATTTTCCCTATTATCATCGTTATCGCACTGGCGTATACAGTTGGCTGGCTAGTTGCATTATTCGGGATTCGACTCTACCATAATCTAGTTTTGCCGATTGCGATCAAGATTTATGCTTGGGTAACATTGGTGGGGATTAGCGTTTTGTATATTGAGATTTTAAACAAACTCTATAAACAAGAATATCATATTGAAAATTTCGCGAAATATACTATTTTGATTTGGGTCACGCTTCTGGGATTACTCGGTCTGCATTTGCTCATTGAGGGGCATAGTTTGCGACTTTTTTCTATCCCCATATTGCTGATTTCCCTCGCTCATTTATACCTGATTGTTTATCATTATATCTTCGCCCTCGATGTTGATTATCACTATTTGGGTGGGGATATTCTCTTCTTTTTGGGGATGACGACCATCGGGATTCTGATGTTGCTTCATGTAGGCATTTTCTCTGGGGCGAGAAACGCCATTGATAATCTCTTTGAAAAAAACCGCTGAAAATACGCACAAGTGAGAAAAAATGACTCTACTCTGGATTATCGTTATTCTCGTCTCTCTCGTTCTGCTTCTTGAACGTGGTATTGAAAAAACATACGGTTATGAATCGCCGCCGCATAAAAATACTCCTGCTAAATTTGAGATTCCCTTCGAGGAGATTCGCATCCCCGCGATAGATGGCGGGGAACTTTACGGCTGGTTCATCCCCACCAAAGCAGATGCGCCGACTCTAATTTTGATTCACGGTTGGAGTCGCAACGTGGGGCGGATGATGCCTTATATTCGCAAGTTGCATCCACAGGGCTATAATTTACTCGTTTTCGATGCGCGCAATCATGGCAGTAGCACGCCCACGCCGCGTCCCTCTGTGGGAACATTTACAGAGGATGTGCTTTCTGCGGTGGATTTTCTTGGCGAAAAGATGTCCTCATCGGAGATCGGCTTGGTCGGTTTATCAATCGGTGGTGGGGCATCTATTGCTGCATCTGGGCGGGACGCGCGGATTAAAGTCGCTGTCACGGTAGGCGCGCTTTCTAGCCCTATCAAAGTGATGAGAGCGCAATTTGCAGAGAAGCATATCCCGCAATTTGTGGGGACGCTTTTGTTCAGCTTTATGCGGCTTCGTTATGGTTTGGATTTTAAGAGAATCGCGCCAATTAACCTTGCTCCCAATGCCAAAGCAGAGATTTTCCTAATTCACGGTGAAAATGATAAAACGATTGCCCTCGAACAGGCAAAAGATTTACTCGCTGCGAATCCGGAGAGAATGCGCTTGTGGGTTGTCCCAGAGAAGGGGCATAGCGATTGTCATTTCCATCCCGATTTTTGGGAGAAGGTGAGCGCATTTTTAGCCGAGAATTTGCCGATAGATAAAGATTAACGAGGGAAAGAAAAAAGTCAGAATCTGCTTTTTTAACGGAAGCAGGCGTAAATCAAGAGTGAAGCAAATTTGCGCGATTCCTGCAATATAGATTTTTATCCAAAGCTACACTTTTTTGCTATAATCAACCTGTCCGATTTAGAAAACCCAAGAGGAGCAGTTAATGACAGAAATGACCAATTACCAGCTATTTGATTTAATAAATCGCCCAAGTCCTTTATGGCTGGTGAAGGCGAATTTTGAAGGAGCCGATTTGCGGAATGCGATTCTTTACGATGCAAATATGAAAAACGTTACCATGCCAGACGGCAGTATCCGCGAATAATGGGGACTTTAGGATTTGTCGTTCTTTTTGGTTTGTTGGGGGGGGTAGCGATTGGTTTGCAGGGTCCGCTGGCTAGTTTGATGAGCCAGAAAATCGGCACCTTAGAAAGTGTCTTTTATATCCATCTTGGCGGCACCATAGCCGCTCTAATTCCCCTGATTTTTTACGGTGGCAGAAACCTCTCTCATTGGCGAGAAGTTCCGTGGTACGCGTTATGGGCAGGCGCACTGGGGTTAGGAGCTATCTCCGCCGTGAGTTATATGGTACCAAGAGTAGGCGTTGCCTCGGCTGTTGTTTTGATTGTGGCGGGACAATTGCTCGTTAGTGTAATTTTAGATCATTATGGAGCATTTGGCGCAGATATCCGCGTCATCAATCCCGCGCGCGCTTCGGGCTTGCTTCTGGTATTCCTCGGCGTGTGGATAACGGTGAGGTAAATCCAGTTTTTCGGGCTGGAGAAACGCAAATAAAAAAGGGGTAAAATATCGTCAATGTCTATCATCACCCTTTCCCCGACAGATTTTGGCAAACTGCGCCCGCTCAACATCCTACGCGATCTTCCCAAAGTAGCCGATCTCGTAGAACTTTGCTTTCACAAAAATATGGATAACGAAGGCAAAAGCTACGTCCAGCAAATGCGCACCGCTAGCCAAGATCGCCGCTACTTAAACTGGGCATCTAACTCTCTACCGTTCAAAGGCTATGTCTGGGAAGATGAAAAACGTGTAGTTGGTAACATCAGTATCATCCCCTTTCGGAAAGCAAAAAAAAACGTCATCTTGCTCGCCAATATCGCCGTTCATCCTGACTATCGGCGCAGAGGCATCGCCCGCGAACTTACCCAAAAAGGAATCAAAGACGCACAAAAGCGCGGAGCTGCCTCTATCTGGCTACATGTCGAAAGAAATAATCTTGGCGCAATCAACCTCTACAAAGAACTCGGCTTTGAAGCCCATTCCCTCCGCACAACGTGGATCGTGAAATCCGAACATCCCCCCAAGAAAACCCCCATCAAAAGCGTATCTGGTGTAGTGCGCTTCTGGGAAAAAGAAAATCGCTGGCTTAACCGCGCCTACCCCAAAGAAATCCGCTGGTATAGAATGCCCGATTTAAGAAACTTCAAACCTGGCATTCGGCATTGGCTCTATCGACTTTTTGTGGAATATGATCTTCGGCAATGGACGATACAAAAGGATGGCGAACGCCAAGCCGCGTTATTTTGGATGCGGACATATACGCGTCGCGCGCCAATTTGGCTTGCCGCTTCCCCTCAAGCGGATTCTGAATCCTTAACCAACCTTCTCCTCTACGCGCGGCTCAAACTTGCCGCGCCCCGCCGAATCATCACCCTCGACTATCCCGCCGACCAATTCACCTCAGCCTTCGAGAACGCAGGCTTTACCTTCCGCCGCACCCTACTCTGGATGCGGAAAAGCTAGAGTTTCCCAAACGCGATTCCCTTATATTTCCAACCACATTCTTCAATCGCCTTTTTTAGCGGATTTTTGATCTCGCTTGTACTAAAGCGATAGTTATAAATCTGACCGGGCTTTAACTCTTCGGTAAACGCGTAAGCTGTCCCAAATTGTACCGAAGAGCTTTGTCCCTGAAAGCTGCTCACCGCCAACGAAAGCGAGGGGATTCCCACCTCCCATTCGACTGAATACTCATAATCCTTCGCCCGAACTTGTTTCTTCTCCGTGTCCAATTTCATGCGAATCTGAAAAACTTTTTCCAATCCGGCTTTGGCGAAAATCTCATACCATTCAGCGTCTACAATCTTCCACTCCGCGATTAAATCCACGCCTTTGGATGCTCCGTCAATAAATTGATAAGGCGCGGAGGGGCGGTTAAGCGCCATAATTTTATTGACCACTTCTTGCGTAGATAGAGCAGAGATATTAGCTTTCTTTTTGCCAAAAATTGACATGGGCGAGTCTCCTTAAGTTGAAAACGATGATTTGGATAATAATTCTAATAATCCATCAGGATAAAGCGGGAATTCCTCTTCTTGAAAACCAGTCATCGGCATCCACAACGCCTTGAGGGTTTCTCCATTATATTTCGAACCATTACAAAAATTCTTTTCAGATATTCGCATAATAAGAAATGTGCAA
>JAOZOM010000509.1 GCA_029933275.1 Anaerolineales bacterium
CAGCCTGCACGGCATGTGCAAACTCCCCTGGAACGACGTCACCCCCGAAAATAACAAAGACACCGCCGAGCCAGCCAAAGTGGAAGAGCATGTCGAAAATTACTGCTGGGTACACGAAGGCGTGACGGGGATCAGAGTCAGCCCCAGCGATCTGCTTTTGCAATCGGAGCGAGTTTATAATTTCCAGAAAGTTTTCTCGATTCGGATGGGACGAATCGGACGCAAATTTGACTATCCGCCCTACCGGGCTATGGGCCCCGTGACTGTGGAAGAATACGAATCCCGCGCCGAACGATACGATGGACAACTCCGTGATTTAGGCTTGGCTGCCCTCGAGGAGCTTAATACCGAAGAAAAGATGACGAGGCTTCGAGAATACCGCGAATCCCAATACGAGTTGCTCTTGAGCGCCGTCTACAAACGCCGCGGCTGGGATGAGAACAGCGTCCCGACTTTGGCGAAGTTGAGGGAGTTGGAGATGGATTTGGATGAGGTGGTGGAGGTTGTGAAAAAAGCAAGGGATCAGTAAATTAGGGATTAGGTATCAGGTATTAGGAGGCAGTCACCAGAGATGGCAGCAACTCAAAATATGAGCAAGATATAACTTGAGTTTCGCCTTTTTTAGTTCGGTCATAGATTTAGGTGTTTTTTTGTGAAAATCGAGAAAATTTTGTTGCGTGTTGCGTAAGAAAAAAAGACACGCAACACGTTACACGGAGACTATTTTCGCTCTAAAATCGCCCATTTCATCTGCTTTTTATAATTGGCGAAACTCAGGGATATAATTTGTCCGATATTGAAAAGCTATTTGTGATATTCTTGAGAGATGAAAAAATCAAAAGTATTCAAGGCAACAATATCGGAACTGCACAATTCGTTTGAAACGCACCCTTTTCATTTTTGTTCCGCTTAGAAATTAGTTCAAATGGGCTTCGTAAAACTAGCGTGGTCGGTTTCGCGTAGCATCCTGCAAAAGGCGCCGCCGTGCTGTCTGGAAATTTGCGCAAAAATAAAGCCAAAAAGAACTTTAGCGTTAAAAGAGTCGGATGATACAATTCATTCGGCTCTTTTTATTAAATCAATGTATCATCTCAATAATTCGAGGTAGGGGCAGCGCCTTGTGCCTGCCCAACTTGGCGACCACACCGT
>JAOZOM010000510.1 GCA_029933275.1 Anaerolineales bacterium
ACTGGTCTACTGATTTACTAATCCCTAAAACGGAGAAAATATGACAACTATGCAAGTTCTCTTTCTGATTTTTGCCGCCATCATTCTTGGTTCCGCCTTCAAGGTTGTGACCACGAAAAAGATGATTCACGCGGCGTTTTGGCTTATCGTGGTTCTTTTTGGGATTGCCGCTCTCTACGCCATGCTCAACGCTGGTTTTTTGGCGATGGTGCAGATTGTGGTCTATATCGGCGCGATTGCGATTTTGTTCATCTTCGCCGTCATGCTTACCCGCAAAGAACTTTTAGATAAAGGTCAGGCATTAAACGATAATAAAGGTGTTGCGGGTTTAGTGAGCCTTTTATCTTTTGGTGGGCTTTTTCTACTTTTGAACAACTGGTCAGGTTTTGATAAAAAGCCTCCTACTCTTCCTGATACGGATATGGTCATGGAGTTGGGAACGGCTTTGGTTACACCTAATATGTATCTCCTGCCCTTTGAAATTGCTTCCGTTTTGCTCTTGGCGGCCTTAATTGGCGCGGTTTATGTAGCGAATGAAGCAAGAAGTGAATAGGAGATAAAAATAATGAACTCAATCCCTATTTCTTGGTATCTTATTTTAGCGGCTGCGCTTTTTAGCATGGGTCTCTTTGGCGTTTTGGCACGCAAGAATGCTGTCGCCGTTTTGCTCGGTATTGAACTGATGTTGAATGCAGTCAATATCAATTTGGTCACATTTTGGCGATATAACGATCCTGCCGAAGTGACCGGACAAGTTTTCGCCATCATCGTTTTTGCTGTCGCCGCCGCAGAAGTGGCAGTCGGTTTAGCTTTGATCATTTCGATCTATCGCAAACGCAATACTGTCATGGCAGACGAAATCAATTTGATGAAGTGGTAGGACAAAAATATGGCAACTAATACCCTTATTTGGTTACTCCCTCTCCCACCTTTGCTGGCTTTCTTCATTATCGTCTTATTTACGAATAAGAGTAATAAATTGAGCCATATTGTTGGTGTAGGCGCAGCCGCACTCTCGTGGGCGGGTGCGATGGTCATTTTCTTCCGTGCTATAGGGGAAGAACATTTGGCAGAACATCCTTTTGGAAATTCAATTCCTTGGCTTCCACTTGGTGACGGTTGGCTGGAAATCGGCGTGCGCATTGA
>JAOZOM010000511.1 GCA_029933275.1 Anaerolineales bacterium
TATTGTACAAAAAACGGGCTTTTCAGCCCGCTTCTGGTATCGATATTATATTCCAAATTCTGGTCAAAATCCCTTCAAAATCTTTTCTGCCCTCGCCACCCATGTAAACTCTTTTGCTCGCTCGTAAGCATTCTCTGCCAATCTTTTTCGCAAGGCATCATCTGCCAAAAGGCGTGTGATGGCTTCATGCCAAGCATCTACATCATCGGGGAGGCAGAAGATTGCGCTTTTTTCGTCTAGTACCTCGCGGATGACGGGCAAGTCACTGGTGATAATGGGGCGTTTTGCCGCCATATAATCAAAAAGTTTCATTGGGCTGGCAACGGATGCCGAATCCCCGCCGCTGGAGCCAGAGATTTTGCGCTCGTAAGGGGCAATGAGAATATCTGCGGCAGATTGATAGAGGGGCAGATTCGATTGTTGGACAAATCCCGTAAATCTGACATTTTCTTGCCCTTTAGCTTTTTCGCTCCACTCTTGGACTTCGACTTGCCTGCCGCCAATCCACACAAATTGCGTCTCCAAACTTTTTTTTGCCAGCTTGAGAAATGTCTCCACGCCGCGACCGGCGTAAAGGTGACCGGTGCAGATCACTGTTGGGGACTCTTCAATGTCCAATTCCCGCCGAGCAAGTGCGGGACTTGGGAGCGATTCGTAGCGTTCTAGGTCGATCCCGTTTGGGGCGATGATAACGTCAGAGGGCAATCCATAGTTGCGAGACAAGACATCCCGCAAAGCCTTTGTAATACTGACGAGCCGCTTTTTACCGCTAAATCGGAGAAAGGCGCGATACCACCAGGGACCAAAATGTCCGAGGGGTGGCTCGTGCAACTCGAAGATGACGGGGGCGCGGTGCAGGAGGGCGAAAACGGTGCTTTGGGGAGACCAACTGTAGATGAGGTCGGGGTTTTCTTTGTGAGCTTCGCGAATGGCATGCCAAGTAAAAGTGCGGCGTGATTTAGTCGTCAGCCAGCGGATTTCGAAGGTCTTTTCCAGACCATAATAGGCGGCAAGTTCCTCGCGGCTGGGACGCTGTGGCTGCATATCGGGGACGAGCAAAATGACCTCGTGACCGAGTTGGGTGAGTGCCTGACAGACTTTCATGACCTGAATGCCGTTGGCGTTTGGCGCAGGGATGCGCG
>JAOZOM010000512.1 GCA_029933275.1 Anaerolineales bacterium
TACCGCGGAGGGAGCATCTGTCTCGGCTGGAACTGTTTTGCTTCGCTTAGACGATAGCCTTTTGCAGGCACAGAAGAAAAACATTGCCTCGCAATTGGACGCGGCAAAAGCAAATATCCAAGTTGCAAAAGTAGGCGTGGAAACTGCCAAATTAGCCTACGCCCAAATTTTAGACGCGGCAATCGCGGCTGAAGCAGGAACGCGCACAGAAATCTGGGATGCGGATAAACCAAGCGAATTTGACCTCCCCACTTGGTATTTCGACAAAGAAGAACGCACCGCCGCCCTCCAAGCCGAAGTGAATGCCGCAGAAGAGGCTTTCACCGCCAAAGCGGATAAGCTCTCCGAAACCAGCGAAAAATCCGGAAGTAAAAATTTCCTTGAAGTAGAAGCCTCTCTCGCCGAAGCACGAATCGCCTTTGAGAACGCCCAAGCGATTTTAGACGCAACCCCCAGCGGCGATTTGCACGATGCCGCGCAACTGACGCTGGATGATGCCAAAATTGATCTCGAAGATGCCCAAACCGACTATGATGATGCCCTCACCACCGATGGCGCAAAAGATGTTCTCGAAGCGCGTGCCGAATATACCGTTGCCAAAGAACGCTACGATTTAGCAGTGGATAATTTTCGCACAGCGGAAACCGGTGCGAATTCACCCGAAGTGCTGATGGCGGAACAAAACGTCAAACAAGCTGAATCGATACTGGCGCAAGCCAAATCTGCGTTAGGGCAAATCCAAACGCAATTAGATTTAATCGACACTCAACTTGAGAAATTAACATTAATTTCCCCGATTGATGGCGTTATCTTAACTCAAAATGTAGAACTCGGCGAAATAGTTTCTCCTGGGCTAACAACAATGACCATCGCACCGCTCGATGAGCTGACAGTGACTATCTATATCCCCGAAGATAGGTATGGAGAAATTAGTCTGGGTGATGTGGCTACGCTGACTGTTGATTCTTTCCCAGAAGAGTCCTTCGCCGCAACCGTTGTCCACATCGCCGACCAAGCCGAATACACGCCGCGTAACGTCCAAACCAAAGAAGAACGGCAGACGACTGTTTTCGCCATCAAATTATCGGTAGAAAATGTAGAGGGGATGTTGAAGCCGGGGATGCCTGCGGATTTGGTTTTTG
>JAOZOM010000513.1 GCA_029933275.1 Anaerolineales bacterium
TCCCCGTGGAGGCACAAAAAAGACACGCATTAAAGCGTGTCTTTTCATTTAATGCGGGGAAAGAGCTTCACGTCTTACCGAGATAAAACCCTCACCAAAGCAGCTTGGTCTTCTTCTGAAAAATTCAAGCCCTTCTTAAGCCACTCATCAAGCGCGCCAAACTCTTCTTTGACTTGAGCATAAGCGGCGTTCAAATAATCCGCTCGAGCATCGAAGAGGGGCATATACATCCTCCACGGAACACCAAAATAAGCAAGTTTCCGCAATTTCTCTACAATCTCTTCAACATAAATACCCAAATTTTCATTCGTCTTAAGATAATCTGCCAAAACAGTTTCCCGCGAGACACCCATCACCTGCTGGATTAAGCCAGAAACCACACCTGTGCGATCTTTTCCAGCCGAGCAATGTACCAGAAGAGGCAAATTATCGGGGGTTGAGATATGTTTGAATAAAGATTTAAGCTGGGGCAAATAGCCTGTCGCGTATTCGCGGTAAGCTTTATAGGATTCGGCGATATAGTCCATTTTGCGCTCTTTGCCAAACATCAATGAAAAAAGACGGCGTAGGGAACGTGCGTGGTAATCCACGATTGGGCGCATGGGGATGTTGAAAAACGTGACCCTGCCCCCATCCGGGATGCGATCCGGCTCTACCATCCGCTCGTGTTCAGAACGAAGATCACAGATGGTTTTAATGCCTAATGACGAAATTTCGTCCAAATCCGCATCGGTTGCTTTTGATAAATCACCGCTGCGATAAAGCAATCCCTTTTTTAGCTGAGTCCCGTTTTGGGTTGTATACCCACCAAAATCACGAAAATTATAAATAGTTTGCATCCTAATAACCGCCTTTCCCATCATCTTCGATTCCCTGAACAATTTTCACGCCCGCACTCGCTCCTAAACGCGTCGCGCCCGCGGCAATCATCGCTTGGGCATCTTCAAAAGTCCGCACGCCGCCCGAAGCCTTCACGCCCATTTCCGCACCGACCACGCGCCGCATCAGCGCAATATCTGCTACTGTTGCACCGCCGCCTGCAAAACCGGTTGAAGTTTTTACGAAATCTGCGCCAGCTTCTTTGGCGAGTTTGCAAGCGGTTTCTTTTTCGGCATCGGTCAATAAACAAGTTTCGATGATGA
>JAOZOM010000514.1 GCA_029933275.1 Anaerolineales bacterium
ACATAAATATCATATTACACTTGAAAAGAAAGTATCGTATCAATCACCTGCTCTTGCTCGCTCATGCTTAAGCCATAAGAAAATGGCAAACGGACTAATCTATCACTTACGCTTTCGGTGACGGGAAAATCTCCCATTTTTCCGCCAAATTGAATGCCCATATCGGAGAGATGAAGAGGAAGATAATGAAAAACGCTATAGATGCCGCGTTCCCGTAAATAGGTAATAAAATTTTGTCGCGTATCAAGATCAGGGAGAAGTATATAGAACATGTGATAGGCTTGCTCCACATATTCCGGCACAGTGGGGAGTTGGATATTTTGTTTTTCTGCCCAATCTTTTAAGGCTAAGGAATAGGTTTCCCAAAGAATTCTACGGTGAGTTTGAATTTTTTCGCGTTCTTCGAGTTGAGCATAGAGCATGGCTGCCAAAATATCGGAGGGAAGGTAAGATGAGCCAATGTCTACCCAAGTATATTTATCCACTTGCCCGCGGAAGAAGCGCGAGCGATTTGTCCCTTTTTCACGGATAATTTCGGCACGCTCAATCAGTTTGGGGTCGTTGATGAGGAGTGCGCCGCCTTCACCGCAAGAGAAGTTTTTCGTCTCGTGAAAAGACTGGGCTGCCATACTGCCAAATGTGCCTAAGTATTTGCCTTTATATTTACCAAAAAGTCCGTGTGCATTATCTTCTAGCACAGGGATTTTGTAATCTTGGGCGATTTCCATAATTTCGTCCATTTCACAGGCAACACCGGCGTAGTGGACGGGGACAATCGCTTTGGTGCGCGGAGTAAGCGCAGCTTCGAGCTTAGATTCGTCTAAATTAAGGGTATCCGGTCTAACGTCAACGAAAACAGGACGCGCCCCGCGCAGGACAAACGCGTTCACAGTCGAGACAAAGGTAAAGTCCGGGATGATAACCTCGTCCCCCTCTTGAATATCCAAAAGAATCGCCATCATTTCGAGGGCATGGGTGCAAGAGGTGGTTAGCAATACTTTTGGAACACCTAAACTTTCTTCGAGAAGGGCATGGCATTTTTTCGTAAACGCACCGTCGCCGGAGAGATGTTTATTCTCTATAGCTTGCGTTATATAATCCAATTCTTTGCCAACCAGAATCGGGGCGTTAAAATCTACTTT
>JAOZOM010000157.1 GCA_029933275.1 Anaerolineales bacterium
GTTCGAGGTGTTCTGATAGTTTTTTTCATATTTGTGAGAATGCCACAACTATTTTATTTTAAACAGAACGACTTTTACTAAGTTTTCAGTATCCAAGTGATATGGGGAGTGTTTTGGTTATTTAATTCCCGTTCCTTAGCTATGCATTGAAAAAGACACCGAGTGTTTTGAAAACACTCGGTGCCTTTGATTTTAAAATCTACAGATAACTACCCCAACCCCATCACAAACGCCGCACCCTCATCCATTGCTTTAAAGTTGCTGGGAAGGGTTTTATGATGTCGTTTAGGCAAATGCTCCTCGAGGGCTTTTTTGACCACATCGAGGGGTAAAATCTCATCCGCTTCGAGGAGGGCACCGACCATGATCATATTGGCAAGACGCGGGTTACCGATATCCTCTGCCATTTTTGCGGCAGGGAGGTAGAAGGCGCGTACATCGTCTCGATTCAGTTTACGGTTGATAAGGGAGGAATTTGCAATCATCAGCCCACCGCTTTGGATGAGGGATTCGTATTTGTCGAGGGAGGGGAGATTCATCGCAAGCACAACCGCAGGATGACGCGTCAGGGGTGAACCAATTTCATCATCCGAGATTGTTACGGTGCATCGAGCCGTTCCGCCGCGCATTTCCGGTCCATAAGAGGGAATCCAGGTGACGTGCTTTCCGGCATCCATCGCCGCGTATGCGAGAACTTGTCCCGCAAATAATGTGCCTTGTCCGCCAAATCCTGAAACTATTATATTGGTTTCCATTATTTGCCTCCTATACCCGTATTGCCTTGACTTCGGCTTGCACTTTATAATCGCCCAGCGGATAGTAGGGCACCATTTGGTCGGCGAGGAAATCTAAGGCTTCGTTGGGGGTGAGTTTTAAATTTGTGGGGCAAGAAGAGAGTAGCTCAACTATAGCAAAGCCCAAACCGTGTTCTTGCACTTCAAAAGCACGCCGAATTGCCTTTTTTGCTTTGCGGATATTGGCGGGATTATGCAAAGAACGTCTCACCGCATAACTCGTGCCGTCAATTGTGGCGAGCATTTCTACCATGCGAACAGGATAGCCCATCATTTCCACATCTCGCCCAAGTGGGGATGAGGTGGTTTTCATGCCTGGTAAAGTGGTAGGAGCCATTTGTCCGCCTGTCATCCCGTAAATAGCATTATTGATGAAAATTACGGTGATATTTTCGCCACGAATAGCGGCGTGTGTAATTTCTGCCATCCCAATGGAGGCTAAATCGCCATCGCCCTGATAGGTGTAGACCGTATTTTCAGGACGAACCCGTTTGATGCCGGTTGCCATAGCGGGGGCGCGCCCGTGTGCGGCTTCCACAAAATCATGGTTAAAATAATTGTAAGCGAAAACCGAGCAACCCACCGGCGCAACACCGATTGCCTTTTCACGGATGCCCATCTCATCTAGGACTTCGGCGACCAAACGATGTGCGACCCCATGTGTACAGCCGGGGCAATAATGAGTTGTCGTTTTCGTCAGGGACTCGGGGCGAGTGTAAACAAGATTCATTGCCATTATTCACCTCTCTCAATACGCGCTTCAAGGCGTTCTAGCCATTCAACTTTTTCCATACCATCTACCATTTCGCCGCTATTTTGATTAACACGGCGGATTTCTTCTAGGATTTCATCCGGGAGGGGCGTGATGCCACCGATTCTGCCATAAAATTCGATCGGTGCGCGCCCGGCAACGGCTTGCTTCACGTCCTCAAGCATCTGCCCGGTGTTCATCTCTACCACTAAAATGCGTCTGACGCGTTTACTCAGCTCCGCAATAGCTTCTTTAGGGAAAGGTGCAACTGTAATCGGGCGTAATAAGCCCACTTTAATTCCTTCTTCCCGCGCAGTGCGTACCGCTGATAAAGCAACTCGCCCCGCGACCCCAAAGCTGATGATTGCTATTTCGGCATCCTCTAAATCGTATTCTTTATAGCGGATCTCGTTCTTTTCCACTTCCATCCAACGCTTGAGCAAACGAATATTGGTCACTTCTTCGTCTGGCGGGTCGATGTAAATGGATGTCAGAATATGTGGCTCACGATCTTTTGCACCATAAACCGACCATTCAGGCGGTTCCTCGAGCAATTTACGCATCGGGGGCAATTCCGCTGGCTCCATCATCTGCCCAAGATTACCATCTACGATGATATAAACAAGCGAACGATATTTTTCAGCCAAATCAAAAGCGAGGGTGATGTAATCAATTGCCTCTTGTACCGTTGCGGGCGCAAGAACGATGGGGAAATAATCGCCATGTCCGCCACCTTTGACCATTTGGTTATAGTCACTCTGCGAGGGGGCGATATTCCCCAAACCGGGACCTCCACGCATCACGTTCACCACCACCGCGGGGACTTCTGTCCCAGCGATATAGGAGAGACCTTCGCTCATCAAGCTAATGCCGGGGCTTGATGTTGCGGTTAAGGTACGTTTCCCCGCACAAGCCGCGCCGTAGACCATATTAATCGCGGCGACTTCGCTCTCTGCTTGGAGAAACGCGCGCCCAAGTTCAGGCATCCGTTTTGCCATATATTCTAAAAATTCGCTGGCAGGCGTAATCGGATAACCAAAGAATCCTTCCACTCCCGCGCGTACAGCCGCTTCGGCAAAGGCTTCGTTCCCTTTCATTAATTCTTTTGTCATTTTATCAAGCTCCTTAGACCTTATTTCTTTTTACGCTGGGGTGCTTCACGGTAAACCGTAATCGCCGCATCGGGGCAAACGACGGCACAAATCACACATCCTGTGCATCCTTCCGCAATTAATTTCGCGGGATGATAGCCTTTGGGCGTGAGATGTTCCATATCGAGGGCAATTACATGCTGAGGACAAGCCTCCACGCAGAGGCTACACCCTTTACAGTGCATCGGATCAACTACGATAGTACCTTTTAGAGCCATATTTTAGAACTCCTTTTTAGATGGTGAGAAATAATAGAAAAACGATTTTCCAAATTGTTGGTTTTCTTAACCAACCCATCCCCAAATGGCGAATTGTCCAGAGAGGAAAATTAATCCCAGCCACGAGGGGTAAAGAATAAGACGATTAACTGAAGGTTTTTCTCCCCATTTAGCGATTAGCATAAAAACGGGGAAAAGGGATAAAACATAACGCGAGTTGCTTAGCAGAGGATATACTGCGGCAATCCGAAAAAGATAGAGTGCCATAAAAGATAGCGTATAAACACTATAAATTACAGGCATTTTTTTTAGCACTGCAAGTGTACCAGCAAGAAAGAGGAGGGTGAAAAATAAATCGAAACTATTGGTAATTGGATAAATGCCCAAACTTATTTGCTTAAGAGCCATGAGTATATTCCACCCCGGCACGGTTAAGCCTCCATGAAAACGGCTGGTTTGGGTTGTGAGTGGCGCAAAAGGAGAAAGTCCTAAACCAAGCCATGTATAGAGCGGAAAAATAGCCGCGCCAAGTGCTGTTATTAGAGGCGCAAGCCACGGGCGCAGTTCACGCGTTTTTCGCCATACTGCCCACGCGGTATAGAGAGCGGGAATGAGCATTAAAGCCCCCGGCAAACGTGAAAGAGCGGCAATCGCGCCCCAGATACCTGCCAAAAGCCATTTTTCTTGACGTAAGTATAGCAATGTTAGAATTGCGCCGAGCAAGAAAAGGGATTCAGTATATGCGGCAAAGATGAAAAAGGCGGTTGGGAAGGAAAGCAAGTAAAAAGTCGCGCGGCGTGCCATCTTTATGTCCTTAAATTCGTAAATCATAAGCTCATAAAGTGCAACCGTTGCGCTCAATCCGAAGATATTTGAGAGGATTAATCCCGCTAATAAAGTGTTGCCATTGAGTAACGTCCCCAAAAAACGCATGAGAAGTGGATAGAGGGGCGGTACAAAAAGTGCATTCTCAAAAGAAAGGTAGCCATGCTCGGCAATTGCTTGATATTGTAGGGTATCCCAGCGTTGCCAAATATCGAGAAAGGAATTGCTTGTTGGCGAAATGCCAAGATAGGGACGATAAATTTCATCGGGGAGCAAGAGGGCAGGGTAAATTTGACGCACAGCCCACATAAAACCCCATAATAGGAAGAAGAAAAGAATATAGCTTAGGATGGGGTATTTCCATTCATGCCATTTTGACATATTTCTCTCTCAGAGAAAAAAATAGGGTAGGAGTTCATCCTACCCTATTAGGTGTGTTTATTCCAGCCGGAGCGCAATAATCTCGGCTATGTCTAGGACGTTAAGTTCGCTACCATCTACTTTTTTGGCATCTTCCATCATGGTAAGACAGAAAGGACATCCAACAGCGAGGGTGTCTACGCCACAGGCTTCAGCCTCGGCAAAGCGCGTTTCGCTGACAGCTGCATCGCCGTGTTCTTCTTCTTTCCACATCTGCGCGCCACCTGCGCCGCAACAGAATGATTTTGCGCCGTGATGTTCCATTTCTACCATGTTAAGAGAAACACTCTTGAGGGCGTTTCGAGGCGCATCA
>JAOZOM010000016.1 GCA_029933275.1 Anaerolineales bacterium
AGCCCTCACACAATCACACGAAGCGCGTATGCACATCATGGACGAAATGATGAAGGTTATCAAGACCCCACGTCCTGAAATGAAGAACCACGTCCCGCGTGTAACCACCGTGACAATCCCCGTCGAGAAAATCGGCGCAATTATCGGACCCGGCGGCAAAACCATCCGTGCCATTCAAGAAGAAACCGGCGCACGTCTTGACATTGAAGATGATGGCACCGTTTACATCTCTGCCGCCGATGGCGAAAGTGAAGCCGCTGCCCGTGCTCGCGTTGAAGGTCTCACCGAAAGTGCCGTTCCCGGACGTATCTACACTGGTCGCGTTGTGCGCGTCGTAGACTTCGGCGCGTTTGTCGAAATTCTGCCCAATATGGACGGACTTGTTCACATCTCACAATTAGACACAGTTCGCATCAACAGCGTTGAAGATGTCGCCAAAGTTGGCGATGAAATCACCGTCATGGTCACCCAAATTGATGCGGGCGGAAAAATCCGCCTCTCCCGCAAAGCCGTTCTCGAAGGCTGGTCACTTGAAGAAGCTAAAGCCAACGACCAACCTCGTGGCGGCAACCGCAACAATAATCGCGGACGTAGCAACAACGACCGCAATCGTGGGCGCAACAATAACAGACGATAAGAAATCTCTCTCTTAAAAATCAAAGCGGGCGGCCAAAAGGTCGCCCGTTTTTAGTATCAAAAGAAATCATGCTCATAAAACTCCGAAAAACTTACGATCGCTACCCCAGTCAATTCTGGTTACTCGCAGGCGGTATGTTCATCAGTATGCTCGGTGCGACCATGATCTGGCCCTTCCTACTCATCTACGTCAGCAAACGCCTCCAGATGCCCCTCGTCCAAATCGCCACACTGATGACAATCAACGCCATTTTCGGAGTAGCCTTCACCTTTATAGCAGGACCTCTCACGGATAAATTCGGGCGTAAATGGATCATGATTGCCGGTCTGCTCATCAACGCTATTATTTACCTCTTTATGATACGCGCCGATACCTATCTATCCTTCGCCATTCTAATGGCATTGGCTGGCTCCGCAGGTCCACTCTACCGCATCGGAGCCGATGCCATGATTACAGACCTCATCCCCGAAATAAAACGTCTTGAAGCCTTCGCTTTAATCCGCATAGCAAAAAACATCGGCGTTTCACTAGGACCCGCTATCGGAGGCATTCTCGCCTCAATTTCTTACAGTATTACCTTTAGCATCGCCGCGGCGGGGATGGTCTTTTTCGGCACTTTACTCATATTTTTCGCAAAAGAAACACTCCCTACTCAAAGAAACACACGAAAAACCACATCAAACTCCCCCAAGCTAGGCTACAGCTACATTTTGCATGATAAAGCCTTCGTAGCTATGATTGCTATTTACTCCTTCGGATGGATTACCTCTGCGCTCATGTGGATTATGCTCCCCGTTTATGCTAACCAAAATTATGGCATTCCCGAAAATATCTACGGACTAATCCCCACCACCAATGCCTTAATCGTTATTTTCTTTCAGGTATTTGTTACCAAGAAGACAAAACGCTTTCGCACGCTCCCAATGATGGCTCTGGGGATGGCATTTTATGCACTTGGCACAGGAAGCGTTGCTCTTGGTCACGATTTCTGGGGATTTTGGTTGAGCGTAGTCATCATCACCATCGGTGAACTAATTATCGTCCCCACCTCCAGTGCCTATGTTGCCAATCTCGCCCACCCCGATATGCGCGGTCGCTATATGGGCATCTACAACCTCGCCTGGAGCTTTGCCCGCGGAGCGGGACCGCTAATGGGCGGATGGTTAAGTGATGCTTTCGGCGCAACCTCTATCTGGTACGGCGGATTAATGGTCGGGACGCTCTCAACCCTCGGCTTGCTCCTCCTCTCCATGCGCGAGACGCGAGAAAAAACAATTGCCCTTTAACTTACCTCCCAAAATACCCTATAATGTCCATATCATATAGGAGGCTCTCCCATGTTTATTCTTCTACTTGCAGGTATTCTCACCTTAATCTACGGCGCACTAATCGCCTTTATCGCCCTTAAAAAAATGCGTAAACAGATTCTCTCCCCAAATCAAGCCGCCACAATCGGTTTCACTGGTCTCATCATCATGTTTTCCGCGTTGTTCATCCCCTTCCGCATCCCCTCCGCCTTCTACGCCCTCCTAATAGGATTAGTCGCCATGCATCTCCTCACTCTCAAGAATGAAAAATTCACATCCAAAGAACATACAATGCGACTGGTCACTTCCGTCATCATCCTCGTTATGGCTTTTGTAGGCATTTTTATCGCCTAATTTTGCGTTGGTAAATAAGGCATTTTTTCCCCCGCCACGCCCAAAAATTCGGCTAAAGCAGAACGGGTCGCGATTTTATCATCCCACGCATACTCGGTTTCGCCAAAACACATCGACTGCTCATGCCCTTTTCCACATATTAAAACGACATCCTCTGGATTCGCCAACTGCAAAGCAAAACGGATTGCCTCTCCCCGATCCTCTATCCGCCAGAAAGACTCGTTCTCCGTACCGCCCTTGTCAATTACCCCGCGTGCCATCTCCAACAGAATCTCCCCAAGAGACTCGGTGCGCGGATCCTCCGCCGTCAAGATGGTTAAATCTGCTAATTCTGCGGAAGTTTCCGCCATCAAGCGGCGTTTTTTTTTGTCTCGCAATCCCGCTGAGCCAAAAAGGGCGATAATGCGCCCTTTCGTCATCTCACGAGTGGATTCTATCGCCATTTTCAACGCGTTTGGCGTATGAGCAAAATCTACAATCACGGTGAAATTTTGCCCTAAATCAATCCGCTCCATTCTGCCGGGGATACCCTCGAGGGAAGAAAGTCCATTTGCGGCAATTTCGGGAGAGATTCCAAGTCCATAAACCGCAGCAGAAAACGCAGCGAGGGCATTGGAGATATTGTAAGAGCCAACTAGGTTTATTTTGGTGGGAACTGCGTAAGGGCTAAATTCCTTACTACGAGGGGATTTTCCAATAATCGTAAAATCAATTCCATCGGGGAGATATTGCACATCCATCGCGCGGAGATCGGCAGATGCATCCATCCCGTACGCAAGTTTCGGGACACGCGCGAGGCGGGAGAGATAGTCGAAGGAAGAATCGTCTCGGTTGAGAATCGCTATTGGGCGGGCATCCCGTCCTTTGTCCACTGTATCTGCCAGACTCTCAAATAAACGTCCCTTTGCGGCTCTGTAGGCTTCGTAGGAACCATGATAATCGAGGTGCTCGTGGGTGATATTTGTGATAATACCGATGTCAAACTCGCAGGCATCGACGCGATATTGCGCCCAGCCGTGCGAGGTGGTTTCGAGGACAACATGCGTCAGTCCGGCAGCGCGCATTTGAGCGAGATAGCGTTGGGTATCGAGGGCATCGGGCGTGGTAACATGAAAACCGGTATCAAGGACTTGGTCACCGATAATGGCATTGACGGTGGAAATCATGCCCACTTTTAGCCCTGCTTCAAGCAAAATTTGGTAGAGGAGGTTGGTCGTAGTGGTTTTCCCATCCGTGCCGGTAATACCAATCATGGTGAGATGGCGAGCAGGATAGTCGTAATATGTCGCGGCAAGATACGCAAGAGATTGGCGCGCATTTTCGACTTGGATATAGGGGAGGGGTAAATCAGTGATTTCCTGCTCACCAACAATGGCGGCCGCGCCCTTTTCGATGGCGTTGGAGATATATCGATGCCCGTCAAAATACTCGCCAGAGATGGCAACGAAGAGGTCTCCTGGTTCTACTTTGCGAGAATCGAAAGTGATTTTATTAATTTTTTGCTCGGAGGGCGTACCCGCGAGGATTCTTAGAGGAAATTCAGAGAAGAGTTGAGAGAGGGTTTTCATCATCTAATAATAACAAAAAAAGGTTTTGATGTCTCCATCAAAACCTTTTTAAATTCAAGATATAAAGTCTAGCGCATATTTTGGCGTAAACCTTCGAGTTTACCAGCAACCGAATCATCTACGACTTTGTCACCAACTTTGATGACCAATCCACCGAGAATGGCAGGATCAACATCGAAGGATACGGTTTCTGCACCGGTTTTCGCAAGCACATCTGTTTTGACAGTATCTTGCTCTGCATCAGTTAGCGGCAATGCACTGGTGATTACAGCAGAATCGCCTTTGAAATCTGCATCTTCCAAGACGGCAACTTTACCGTCTTTGACACCCGCAAAGAAATCGCTCAGGAGAGCGTGCTGACGTTTTTCGTTAAGAGCTTCACCAACCAATTTCTGCGCACCGGCAATCGCAAGGGCAGCAACTTGCCCTCGAAGATCGCCAAGCATTTGATTGCGCTCTGCTTCAATATCTGCGAGAGCTTTTTCTTTTGCTTTGGCGGCTTCTGCTTCTGCGGCGGCTTTCACATCAGCACCAGCAGATTGAGCGCGCTCAGTTGCCTCGCTAACGATTTTGCTGGCTTCTGCTTGTGCATCCGCTTTGATTGTGGCGGCTTCTTCTTCGGCATTAGCGCGAGCTTCTGCAGCGATACGGGCATCTTCCATACCCTGCGCAATAGCCTCACGACGTTTATCAAGTGTGGTCAAAAGAGGGAGATATACCCACTTTCGCAAAACGACAAATAAGATAGCAAAGTTGAATATCTGAACAAAGAGATATCCGAGATTAAGACCTAACGCTTCCATTGAGGCTCCTTTTCCATTTCATCCAGACTAAAGAACAAAAAGCATCAGAAACGCAATAACGAGACAATAAATTGCGATAGCTTCCGAAAAAGCAATCCCAAGAATCATATTCGTGAAAAGCGTATCGTAAAGGTCTGGGTTACGAGCCATACCACCCATTGCACCCTGAACACTCAAACCAATCCCTATGCCGCCCCCAAGCGCACCAATCATCGAAAGTCCTGCGCCAATAAATTTGGCAGCTAAAACAATATCACTAGCCATGTGTTACGTCCTCCATATATTTAGATATTTCGGGCGGGTCATGCCGCCTCTGAGTGGACAGAAATTTAGTTATCCGCTCTGCGGGTTAATTTCACATCCGTTGAATATTTTATTCTTAATTAGGCTTCTTCGTGTTCTCCACCATGTCCTGCAGCTGCTTGAGCCATAAAGACAAGTGTTAACATTGCGAAAACGTACGCCTGAATTGCACCAATCCCGAATTCAAAGGTCAAAAGCATGGATTGTACAAAGACCGGGATCATCGAACCAACAAGGAAGAGTAGCACACTTCCTGCAAATACATTACCAAATAAACGGAAGGTAAACGAAAGAATTTTAGAGAATTCTGAAATAATCTCCAGAAGACCAACCAGTAAATCCATTACACCGAGAAATGGTTTCGAGAAAAGCTCATGCGTATTGAGGAATTTACCGAAATAGCCCATGCCCTGATATTTGATACCGATGACCTGAGTCATCACAACAGAAATCAGAGCCAATGCCGCAGTAAAGTTCAAATCGGTGGAAAGGGTACGAATATAAGCAGTCAGATTATAAGCACCATGCCCTTGTACAAGAGCCACAACACCCGGAATGAAAGTTTCCATCGTAGCATAGCCATGCTCCGAGTGTTCTAAAATCCCGATGCTGTCTACCCCTGGAATTAATTCCATCCAGTTCGCTACAATTACGGTAATGAAAATTGTTGCAAACCACGGGAAAATCGTTTTTGTCGCTTTTCCGCCTGATTTTTCTACCATATTGTAGAGCGTTTCTGTGATTGCTTCCGCTGCACCTGCAAAACCGCCTTCGGGCAAAAGTGAACCTTTCTTAGCGGCACGCATAAAGGGCAAAAAGAACATGATGATAAGCACATCCATAATCAACATTGCGACTATCGTATTTGTTACATAGAAATCGCCGAATAAGGGTGTTTCGGATATGCGTTCTGGTGCAACTTGAATATGTGGCTGAATTGGAGCATACATTTTCGCAAAAACTATCCCCAAAATAATGAATAGTAATACGAACCAACGATTTACTCCATATCGCCATTTACGAGTCTCTTCCAATGGCATCCTCCTTTTGTAATCTTGCTTTTTGACGAGCTTCAAACTCTTTTTTAAATTTGTCGGTTGCTTTTCTTGTAACAAAAAACATAACAACCAAAGCAATTGGAATGCTGGCGACCAGCATTCCAATTGTTATCCACGGGCGTGTGCCGAAATAGGTATCCAGCCAAAGCCCAATAAAAACCGAGGCTAATAAAATCAACAAGGTCAAGCATCCCACCTGCCCCACAAGACCAATAATGGTCATGTTAAGAGCTGTTTGTCGGGGAGGGCTTTCCATTGTCTTTTCTTGTTCTAATTCTTCCATAGTCACAGTCGGGTGATTATATCAAAGGCTCTAGGGTTCGTCAATTCACTAAAAGAGAGCAATTGCGGCGGCACCGGAGAAACCAAACCAAGGAGCGAAGAGTGTCCCAACCAATAAAATACCAATGGAGAGAACCGTTAAGGCGATGGCGTAGGAGAGAGAAAGAGGTATCGGGTGTTTTTCTTCATCTTCATCTTCCATACGATAGAGGTAAACGTATTTTAGAACGGTGAGGTAGTAGAAAACGCCAACAATCGAGTTCAAAACACCGACAACAACCAGCCAAACCAGATTCGCTTCCATCGCGGCGGCGAAGACAAAGACTTTTGCCACGAATCCGCCAAAGGGGGGCATGCCTGCTAGGGACAAGAACGCTACAAGCATCGCCAAAGCTAAACCGGGTGAGCGTCTGCTTAATCCTGAATAATCTTTGATTTCATCAGAGCCAGTCACATGAGAAACCGCGGCGACAATACCGAAGGCAGCAAGGTTGGTGAGGATATATGCCATCAAATAAAAGATTGTGCTGGTTGTGCCTAATTCAGAGACCGCGACTAAGCCAATCATCGCATAACCGGCATGAGCAATCGAGGAATAAGCAAGCAGGCGTTTGATATTTGTTTGCGCCATCGCAACGAGGTTGCCCAAGGTCATTGCCAAAGTTGCCATGACGGCTAAGAGAAGCGACCAAGAGAGAGAAATTTGCGGGAAGGCAACAAGGAAAAGGCGCAACAAAATGGCAAAGCCCGCGGCTTTCGAGGCAGTTGATAAGAAACCAGAAATCGGTGTCGGTGAGCCATCGTAGACATCGGGTGCCCAAAAATGGAAGGGGAAGATGGAGACCTTGAAACCAATCCCCACCAAAATCAGCATGGCAACTCCAGCAACCAAAAGGGGCGCAAGCGCACCGGAGGCAACTAATTCACCGATTTCGTAGATATTGGTTACGCCACCACTAAAACCATAGAGTAGGCTTAAGCCATAGAGCATCACCGTAGATGTTAGCGCACCAAAGAGGAGGTATTTGAAGCCTGCTTCGGTCGAACGATCGTCTCCAGTCATAAATCCTGCCAAAATGTAGAGTGGAATAGAGGTGGTTTCGATGGCAAGGTAGAGCATGATAATATCGGAAGCCGAAGCCATTAAGCTCATGCCCAAAGTCGAGGCGAGAAGGAGAAGATAGGCTTCACCGCGATGTCCGAGAGCTTTATGATCCATCATAAATAGAGAGGTCATCGCCGCGGCAAAGATGAAGAGCATCTTAAAGAAAAAACCCATCCCATCGTAGCGCACCATGCCGCCCCAAACCAATTCTGCTTCGGAGGGGCGTGCGACCAAAAGACTGACTATCAAAATGGTGAGTAATCCACCCGCGGTGAGCCAGCCTAAGTTGCGCCGCTTCTCTTCTTTGAGGAGCAGGTCAACTATGAGGACGATAATGCCGAGAAGAAGGAGAAGAATCTCAGGCAAAACCGCCATGATCATTGAAGAAGTAAATGAAAAGGTCACTTATATACCTCCTAGCCTAAAAGTGCCAGAATATGATCTACGCCAGACGAGACCATCGGCACCATCAAAGATGGGAATAAACCGATACCAACCATCAAGATGGAAATCAAACCCAAAGCTACTTTATCCATCACCGATACGTCATTCATTCGTCCAGCGAATTCTTCGGGCATTTCGCCAAAGAAAACGCGTCGAATAACGAGTAACATATAGGCGGCGGTGACGATGATAGAAATGACGGAGAGAATGGCGATAATTGGAGCCGTTTGCCAAAGTCCCATAAAGATGGGGAACTCAGCAACAAAGCCAGAGAAGCCCGGCATTCCCATCGAAACCAGCGCACCAATAATGAAGGCAATTGCCGTAAAGGGCATGACTTTTACAAAGCCCCCCAAACGAGAAATCTCGCGCGTATGCGTTTGATTGTAAATCATCCCAACCGAAGCAAAGAAGAGGGCTGTCATGATCCCATGTGAGAACATCTGGACAGTAGAACCAATCAAGCCAGAACGGGTGAGGGTGGCGAAACCAATCATCACTAAACCCATGTGGGAAACGGATGAAAAACCGATAACGTATTTCAGATCAGTTTGTACCATCGCAATAAAGGCACCGTAAACAATATTGACGGCGGCTAAACCAAGAATAACCCATTTCCAGTAGATTGCGCCCTGCGGCATAAGCATAATACCAACACGTAACGCGGCAAAAGCACCGAGTTTCATCAGCACGCCCGCATGGAACATGGAGACGGCGGTTGGTGCGGCAACGTGACCATCAGGGCTCCAGTTGTGGAAGGGGAAAATCGCACCCAAGATGGCAAATCCCATAAAGACGGGCATAAACCAAGTGTTTTGGAATGCTGTGGAAAAATGCGCTTTCTCTAAGACAAGTAAATCGAAGGAGTGTGCGCCTGATGCCCAATACATGGCGAGCGCACCAATCAGCGCAATCACCGAGCCGATAAAGAGGTAAAGCGTTAGCTTCATCGCCGCGTATTCCCGTGTTTTGACCCAACCCCAAATGGAAATGAGCAAGTACATGGGGAAGACTGCAATTTCGTAGAAGAAGAAAAGCAGGAAAAGATCAAGCGAAGCAAATACGCCAAAAACGCCAGTCGCCAAGATGAAGAGGAAGGCGAAGAATTCGCGCGGACGATCGCTAATGCTCTGAGAAACGATAACACCAGTGAACATCACCACGCCCGTTAGGAGAATCAGCGGCGTGCTAATCCCATCTACGCCGAGATGGTAGCCAATCCCGAAGGACGGGAGCCAAGAGTGCATCTCTTGGAATTGGTATCCAGCCGCGGTAATGTCGTAGGCGAAGTAGAGCCAGACCGAGAGAATCAGGTCAAAAGCCGCCGCCGCCAAAGCAACCATACGAATCTCCGTTTTTCTTTCGCCAGGCATCATAAGGATAATCATGCCCGCAATAATCGGAGTAAAGACAATAACACTTAATATAGGAAATGCCATTTGCTCACCTCGTTAGAACAAAACCATAACGGCTTTGTTAATCACGTCCAAAATCCAAGCAGGCCAGAGACCAATGACAAGGAAAAGTATCATCAACGGAGTCACGACAAGAATCTCGCGCGTGCTGATATCCGTCAAATGCCCCACCCAGTCCTCGTTCATTGGACCGTGCAAAATCTTCTTAATCCCTTTCAAGATATAAGCACCGGTAAAGAGTAATCCGAGCATACCTAACGCGGTGAGGAAGGGGAAGATAGGCCAAGAACCTCGCACAACCAAGAACTCAGAAACAAATCCGTTCAAAGTTGGCAAGCCGAGCGAAGCCATCGAAACAAAAATCAGGATACCGCCATAAACCGGCACAATCGGAAATAAACCGCCGAAGGCGTTCAAATCGCGGGTATGCGCTCGCTCGTAAATGACACCGACGAGGAAAAACATCGCCGCCGCCGAAATACCATGATTGAACATCTGCAAAACTGCACCGTCTACCGCGATATGAGCATCCAAAGTGCCCGCCGCTCGCGCCGCAACCGCGACACCGAGCATCACAAAGCCCATGTGATTGATAGACGAGTAAGCAACAAGACGCTTGAAGTCATCCTGCCCGTAAGAGGCGAAAGCACCGAAGATAATGGACATCACCGCGAGGAAGGCGAGAATGCCTGCATAACGATGTGCTTCAACAGGATAAAGCGGAATGACAAGCCGTAAGAAGCCATACGCACCCAATTTCAGCAAAACGCCAGCCAAAAGCATCGAACCTGCGGTCGGGGCTTCGGTATGTGCATCGGGAAGCCAAGTGTGGAAGGGCCAAATCGGCACTTTGATGGCAAAAGCAATCGCAAATGCCCAGAATGCGACCGTTTTAACGGTAGCAACCGGAAGTCCAAGCAGTGAACCCTGTACACTTGACCAACGCTCGTAGAGAAGAGGCAAGTCGTAGCTCTGGAAGAGAACACCGAGCAACTGGATCGAGAGAAGTAATCCCAAAGAACCAGCCATCGTATAAAGGAGGAATTTCAGCGAAGCGTAATTGCGATTTTCACCGCCCCATTGATTGATAAGAAAATACATCGGCACTAGCCCGATTTCCCAGAAAAGGAAGAAAATCAGGAGGTCAAGAGCCAGAAAAACGCCCAACATTCCTGTTTCGAGGAAGAGGAAGAGCATCATATAGGGCTTGACGCGATCGGTGATACTGAAAGACGCTAAAATCGCCAACGGAGTCAGTAAAGTGGTCAGCAAGACCATCGTCAGAGAAAGCCCATCCACGCCTAAGTGGAAGGAGGAGCCAATCGCCGCGTACCAAGTATATTGCTCTTGGAATTGGAAACCCGGCGTTCCTGATTGGAAACTAACCCAGAGCCAAATCGAAAGACCGAAGGGTATCAAACTGGCGACAAGAGCCGTCCAGCGAAGCAATTTTGTCTCATTTTTCGGCAAAAAGAGAAGAACTACCGCCGAAAAAATGGGAAAAAGCAAAATGGTTGTCAACAGGTGACTTGCAACAAAATTCATTATTTTCTCCTGTCTGCCCTAAATCAGAATAACGTAGTACAGAACAGCGGCAATGATGAGAAACACGCTCATTGCGGCAATCATATACTGCTGAATACGCCCCGTTTCAACAAAGCGCAGTTTTTCGCCAGCTTTATGGACAAGGTCCGCCGAGCCATCGCCAATAAGACGATTGACAACGGGTAAATCAAAACGCTCACGGAAGAGATGACCAATCCAGTAGGCGATAGGGCCAAAAATGTGCAAAATACCATCAATCAGACCGCGATCCATCCATTTATAGGTGAAAATTTCCGAGAACCAACGAGCGGGATTGACAAAGAGGAAATCATAAGCCTCGTCAAAATAGTATTTATTCTCAATCCAATGATAAAGGGGACCCATCCATTTTTTGACGGGATCAACCGCTCCTGCTTTTTGCTTGCGATACGTTAACCAACCGAATGCCAGCCCCCCGAGAGCTACCGTTAAAGAGGTAATCAGCGGAATCCAGCTAAATTCAGCATGTGTTTCCGGAAGATGGACAGTGTGTGCAACAAAATGATGGAACCAGTTCGACGAGAAACTGCCCAAGATGGGGAAATTCTCAGGAATGCCGACCCAGCCATAAGCAAGAGCGAAAAATGCCAAAACAACGAGCGGAGTCGTCATCGTCCAAGTATTCTCGCTTGCGTGTTCCGCTTCAGGTGTTTTTGCATCCCCCAAAAAGGTCATCGTAATCTGACGCATGGTGTAGAAAGCGGTCAAGAAAGCGGCTAAAGCCAATACAATGAAAACGGTCGTGTGACCGTGTGCAAAAGCATCGGCAAAAATTTCATCTTTCGACCAAAAGCCTGCTGTCACAATCGGGAAACCAGAAAGGGCGAACCCGCCAATCAGGAAAGTCCAGAAAGTGATGGGCATTTTTTTGTAGAGACCGCCCATATTTCGCATATCTTGCGGGTCAAGGTCGTGGTTGCCTGTATGCAAAACGCCGTGTTCCATGCCGTGAATAACCGATCCAGAACCGAGGAAGAGAAGGGCTTTGAAAAATGCGTGGGTGATGAGATGGAAAACCGCGGCAACATAAGCACCGACACCGATGGCAGCCATCATATAACCAAGTTGCGAAATAGTGGAGTAAGCGAGAACACCCTTGACATCGTTTTGGGCAACAGCAATAGTTGCAGCAAAAAGTGCCGTAAACGCGCCGATAAAAGCGATAATGCTCATCGTGGGCGTGAGAGTGTATCCATCCCAACCGGCTGAGATAAGCGGGAAGATGCGGATGGTCATATAAACGCCAGCCGAAACCATTGTTGCGGCATGAATCATTGCCGAAACAGGGGTAGGACCTTCCATTGCGTCAGGAAGCCAAACGTGCAGAGGCCACTGAGCCGATTTACCAACCGCACCGATGAAGAGAAGAAGTCCAATTGCTCCAGCAGCAGAAAGGCCCCAGAATGCGGGGGTGGATTCTAACGCGTGCAAAACTTCGTGAGAGAAGATAACTTCGTAGCGAAGTGAACCAGTGGCACTGTAAAGGAAAGCAAGTCCCAAAAGCATGAAGACATCGCCGATGCGAGTGGTCATAAAGGCTTTGATGCCCGCGTTGCGAGCGGATTTCTTTGCAAACCAGAAACCAATCAACAAATAGGAGCATAAACCCATGATTTCCCAGCCGACAAAGAGGGTCAGCAAATTATCGGAAATGACGAGGGTATACATCCCAGCGGCAAAGAGACCAATAAAGGCGAAGAAGCGAGCGTACATCGGCTCAACGGAGGGAACGCTATGCTTGTGACCATGCTCATTTTCAACCGTTGCGCCGTGCGGGGGAAGACCTTGCTTATCATGATCGCCTTTAGGCTGACCGAAATTATGATAGCCAACTGAGTAAAGGAAAATCATAAAAATTGTCCAAGCAACAAAGAAAAGTGTCGCTGCGGAGAGGGGATCAATGCGTACACCGATTTCCAGCCAACCATCACCCAGCGGAAGCCAAGGGATAGAGTCTGTGAAAGGATGCTCACCAAAATGTTCCACGCCCAAAGAGCGGAAGAAAACAACCATCGCACCAGCCCAAGAAAGGGCGGCTGCGCCTACACCAACTATATGGCTTAATTTATTGCTCTTATTCGTAAAAAGAACAATAATAAAGAAAGCCAAAAGCGGAGGGAGAGGGAGTAACCAGATGAGGGTGTTCGTTGCCATATTTTTCTCCTACCACTTCAACAAGTCAATATCATTCGCAACAACAGTATCACGACGGCGATAGATCGAAATGATCAACGCCAAACCGACTGAAACTTCCGCTGCTGCTACTGCAAAAACAATAATGGCGAAAACCTGCCCTGTCACTTTAGCAGGCTCCAAATAACGCCAGAACGTAACAAGATTGATATTAACAGCGTTCAACATCAACTCAATACCAAGTAAAATGGCGACCGCATTTTTGCGTGCTAAAACACCAAAAAGACCGATGCTAAAAAGAGCCGCCGCCAAAATCAAATACCAAGAAATAGGGATCATCTTTACCTCCTATTTATTTTTTGTCGCACCAACTGCTACATAAACCGCACCGATTAGTGCGGCAAGCAACAAGACGGAAGCAACTTCAAAGGGCAAGATATACGCACTAGGCGAAATCAAAGCTGTACCTAGCTTGCCAACCATATCCGCAGGGACCTCCGCGGAAGGAAGTTGGGTAAATCCTGTCCAATTTTTCAGCAAAAGGAAAAAGCCGCCAAAAGTCAACAAACTCAAAACTGCCGCCAGAAATCGACCATCGTTGAGAGGCGTAGCAGAATCGCGCAAATCTTTGCGAGTGAGCATCACGGCAAAGATGAAAAGAATCGCAATTGCGCCAACGTAAACTACAATCTGCACCATCGCCATAAATCCGGCACTGAGCATCGCGTATAGCGCAGCAACCCCAAAAAGAGTCGCTATCAGCCAAAATGCCGCGTGAATCATTTTCTTTGTAGTCACAACTTTATAAGCTGAACCAAGAATGATCGCGGCAAAGATTAGAAAGAGAACTTGCATAGTTGTCATATTTTTTCTCCTCCGTTTAGTGTTGTGTCACAGGGGCAACCGATTGAGTAGAAGCCTCTTCTTGTGCGCGTTCTTTCTGAGCATGAGACTTCAGATATTCAATCGTTAACCAAGCAATCAGGATATTTGAAAGGAATAACACGGGCGCAAGCCACGAGCTTCCCAACAGCAAACGACCGATTAACGCGGTCACCATCAAGAGAATAAAGGCAAGCGGAGTTAGAAACTTCCAGTTGAATGCCAGCATGTGATCAATACGAATACGCGGAACGGTGTATTTGACCCACATAATCACCCAATAGAAGAAGAGAGCCTTGAACATGAAGATAATCGCGCCAACAATCGGACCTAAATTCTCAAGCCCAAAGAAGCGATGACCACCAAAGAAGAGCAAAGCAATGAAACCACCAAAGGTGAAAGAGTGGAGTAACTCACCCGCATAGAAGAGACCGAATTTCATGCCAGTATATTCGGTGTGAAAACCTGCCACAATTTCAGATTCAGCTTCATTCAAGTCGAAAGGTGAACGTCCTAATTCGGCGATGGCGGAGATTAAGAAAATCAGGAACGCCAAAGGTGAAAGGAAGATAAAGGGAACTGCTTCCTGTGCATCCACAATCCCGACCGCGCCCATTGTTCCCGCCAACACGGTGACGATTAGCAGCGCGGCGACCATCGGAATCTCATAAGAGACCATTTGCGCAACGGTACGGAACGCGCCCATTAATGCGTATTTGTTATTTGACGACCACCCAGCCATAATCACGGAGAGCGTCCCAATTGATCCGGCGGCTACGAGATAAAGCATCGCTACATTCAAATCTACGCCAACCATTTTCGGGGCAAAAGGCAAAATCGCCCAAAGCAAAAGCACGGACATCAGCGAGAAGATCGGTGCTAAGTTGAAGAGAACAACATCCGCACCAATGGGGGTAATATCCTCTTTAATCAGCAGTTTGACAATATCCGCAAAGGGCTGGAAGATACCAAAAGGACCAACTCGATTTGGTCCTAGGCGATCCTGAAAACGTGCCACCACTTTACGCTCAACCCAAACGAGAAAAATATCTAAAATCATCGCAAAGGATACAAACGCCAAAATGCCAATCAACCAAATCAGGACTGTCGCCAAAGACTCAGACATTCCTCCACTTGTGAAGGATGCCAATAGCGAGTCAAACATAGTGGTTATTGGATCTTTCCAAAATTCCATGAGTTACTCCTTACACAGAAAAAAGGCTGCGGAAATTATTTTCCATCAGCCTTATCGATTATTTCGCGGGTTTTTTTAGACCCACTCCAGCATCCCTTTTTTCCAAACGTAAACCAACCCGGCAAGCAGGATGAGGATAAATACAATTCCCTCAAAAACAGCAAAAAGGGGTAAGTTATTCAAAGATACCGCCCATGGAAAAAGAAAAACGGTTTCTACATCAAAAACTAGAAAAACTAGCCCAAAGATGTAATACTGCGCCTTAAATTGCACCCAGCTATCCCCCACAGTTTCGACACCACACTCATAAGTACTTTGCTTAATCGCGTTTGGCTTCTTTGGGCCCAAAAACGCGCCAATCGCAATCGCCATAGCAGGAATGAGCATCCCAACTAGAATAAATAAGCCAACGTAAATCCACGGATTTTGCATAAACGCTCCATTTCTATAAGTAAATACTACCAAGATAGCGGAGAAATTCTACCATAGGTTTTTTGTTCCAACTAAGCCACATCTGCATTTCACATGATTTTTGTCATATATACCCTATTATGAAAATACACACAGATATCAACTGTAATTCCACCAAAAACAACCCTAAAACTTGGGATAAGTTGCTCTTTAAAAATTCTCAACTTTATAGCTTTGGCTGTAGACAAGTTGAATCTTGCTCTTTTTCCCAAAATATACAGATTTCGTAAAAAACTATGGAAAACCTACAGGTTTTCTAGTCAGATTGATACTGAAAACTCAGTAAAACTTTGCTCTTCACCGCGAAGAGGCGAAGAACACGAAGAAAAACTTAAAAACATCTAAAAAAAATCTAAAGGCAAGAAACAACCTCTGCGGAGTTTGTTCTCTCTGTAGTGTTTGTTCTCTGGCTCTTTCAGACTTCGCGGTAGGGTGATGCCAAAGCCTTAATTTTAACCACAGATTTCACAGATTTCTCAGATTTTTTTCTTTTTTCGTGTAACTTCGTGTGACTTCGTGGATTCTCTTTCAAAACTACCGCAAAATCCTAAAGAGCCTGTTCTCTCTGTAGTGTTTTTTCTCTCTGTCGTTTTGTCTTAAAAACTTCGCGTTCTTCCTGTCTTCGCGGTAAGAACAAGT
>JAOZOM010000515.1 GCA_029933275.1 Anaerolineales bacterium
AAGACGGCTCAGACGCGGTTTCCGATTGGCCCATTTTAAACGCCCTCATCAACGCGGTCGGCGGCGCGACTTGGGTCTCCTTCCATCACGGCGGCGGGGTCGGGATGGGTTATTCACAGCACGCGGGGCAAGTCATCGTCGCGGATGGCACACCAGAAGCTGAGGCGCGGCTCTCACGCGTCCTCACGACCGATCCGGGGCTGGGCATTGTCCGCCACGCGGATGCCGGGTACCAGATCGCGATTGATGCCGCGAAGAGACATAAAATCCAAATGCCGATGTTAAAGTGAAGCGTGGGTAAATAGAGAATAAGAACGTAAACACTAATCCCCTCTGCTCTTCGAATAGAGGGGATTAGTTTCTAAAACACCTCTTGACAAAGTAAAAGTTTTATATATAATCTTTTATATATAAAGGATAGCTCAATGCTCAAATACGCCCTGCTCGGATTTCTCAACTATCAAGACGCTTCCGGATACGACCTGAAACAACTCATGGACGTATCCACATCCAATTTTTGGCATGCAAAACAGAGCCAAATTTACACCACACTCAAAAAATTGGAAAAAGAGGGGTTTGTCATTTCACATATTGAAGCGCAAGAGAGCCGCCCCAATCGCCGCGTCTATGAGATTACAGAAAGCGGTCAGATTGACTTAAAAAAATGGCTTTCACAACCTTTAATGACTATTGAATCCCGCAAAGAAACTTTACTGCTTAAACTGTTTTTCTCTGCACAACTTGATCCACAAGTGGTTTTGACAGAGTTACGTTTACAGCGTAATTTGCATCAATCTCAATTGAAAAAATATCAAACCACAACTAAAGATGTCATTCAGCAATTTGCATCAAGCCTTGATATGCAGGAAGATGCCCGTCTCTGGGAAGCCACTCGTCGCTTCGGAGAATCTTATGAAGAGATGTACATCCGCTGGCTGGATGAAACGATTGAAGAGATCAGCGATGCGTAACGCGAGATTTATCTCGCAAGGCCGACATGAATGTCGTGTTACGAGGTAACTCTCTTTTTTTACCCATTCTAATAAAAACTTATATATAACTAATAACTACAAGGAGACTAATTATGAAAGTCCTCGCCCTAAACGGCTCACCCCGCATGAAAGCCAGTAGCACCTATC
>JAOZOM010000516.1 GCA_029933275.1 Anaerolineales bacterium
ATCGAGGAAAGAGCCAACGGGTTTGGCGGGATTTTTAAATGCGGGGTCGTCTGCGCTGACTTCGACTTGCGTGACAACGGTGACGGCGGTCTTATCAATACCGCGTTTTTTAAACTCGTTGCGGAGTGCTTTTTGTGCCATATAGCCGATTGCGCCTTGCGTATCCGCACCGCAATAGTCCATCGGGACGGGATGCAGTTCATGCAAAGACAATTCTGAGCGGCGCAGGATGAACCCGACTTGGGGTCCGTTGCCGTGCGTAATAACCACATCCCAGCCATCTTCAATCATTCCAGCAATATGGCTCATCGTCTCTTTGACAGCGTCAAATTGGTCGGGGATGGATTTTTTCGTTTTATCTACGATTAATGCGTTCCCGCCAACGGCGAGAACGGCTACTTTTTTTTCTGTCATAGTTTAAGTCTCCTGAAAAGAGATGATGAGGAATTAAGTGTTAGGTTTTTAGAAATTCTTATCCATACATATTTCGTGTTGCGTATTGCGTAAAAAATACGGAATACGCAATACGTAACACGATTTCCAATTCCCTAATTCCAAATCACTTCATCTACCGCATCGTCAACGCCATAACCGCTTTTTGCGCGTGCATACGGTTTTCGGCTTGATCAAAGACGACTGAATTCGGTCCATCCATTACTTCGCTGGTGACTTCTACGTCACGGTCAGCGGGGAGGGGGTGCATGTAGATCGCATCCGGTTTCGCCAAATCCATTTTGCGTTGGTCGGTGATCCAGTGTTTATATTTATCTTGGATGACTTTCCCTTCGGCGGGATCTTGGGTGGTCAGCAGAGGACCCCAGGACTTCGCGTAAACAATGTCTGCATCTTTGAATGCGGCTTCCATATCATCGGTAACTTCAAAACCTGCACCGGCGAGACGCGCTTGTTCTTTGGCTTGCTCCATGATCTCAGGGCGGAGTTTGAACTCAGGCGGATGCGCGAGAACCACGTCTAAGCCGAAGCGTGGCATTTGCAGAACCAATGATTGCGGAACAGACATCGGTTTCAGGTAAGAAGATGCATACGCCCAAGAAACGACCATCTTCTTGCGTTTCAGGTTGCGACCTTTCTTCTCGATAATGGTCATAATATCCGCCAAGCATTGGTGCGGATGAT
>JAOZOM010000017.1:0-8452 GCA_029933275.1 Anaerolineales bacterium
CCTTACGGGATTTACAGTGAAGTCGAGTGGGAAGATACCCTTCTTTGGGCGCAGGAAAAAGATCTATTGAGCGTCAATATCCCCTACGAAGAGGCGATTAACGCATCCTTTTTGCCCTAAATTTGCATCTGCGATACAATCAAGAGGTTGGAAACTCCAGCCTCTTTTTTTATGATGATAACCCTCAAAGACCTTACTTTTTCTTACTCCCACTCCACGCCTGTCTTGCAAAATTTTAATTGGCAAGTTCAGCGCGGCGAACGCTGGGCGATTTTGGGTGCGTCCGGATGTGGAAAAAGCACCTTGCTTTATCTTCTCGCGGGATTGCGTTTCCCCGATGCAGGAGAATTATTAATTAACGAGGAATTTCTCCCGCGCCCTCGTCCTCAATCTGGATTGATTCTCCAAGAATACGGATTACTCCCTTGGGCGACTGTGCGCGAAAATGCGGAGTTGGGAGAACGAATCCGTTCTTTTTACGGAGCAGATGGGATTCACGCCCCACGCGACGGGTCACGCGTGACCTCGGGCTTGCTTCCGTGGCTCAAGCGTCTCGGTTTAGACGCGCTATCCGATAAATACCCATCCCAGCTTTCCGGTGGACAACGTCAGCGGACGGCCATCGCCCGCACCTTAGCCCTTAATCCCGATCTGCTCTTGATGGATGAGCCTTTCTCCTCTCTCGATGCAATTACTCGCGCCGATTTGCAGAATCTCACCCTTGAACTTTGCGCTGAACAGAATTTAACCCTCGTCATGGTCACGCATTCTATTGAAGAAGCGGCGATAATGGGAGAAAAAATTCTCCTGCTTGGCAATCCGCCGAATAGATTCCCGCAGATTATTGAAAACCCCAACGCGGGCGAGACGGGCTATAGAGACAGCCGAATTTATACCGAACTTTGCCAGAATTTGCGCCAACGAATGGAGATTGCATGAAGAAGCGAGACGCTTCTTTAGCCGCCTTTGCGATTTTTGTCTTTTGGCAAATAGCGGCGTTAATAATTGATCGCAATATCTTGCCCTCGCCGCTGGAGGTAATCCCCGTTTTCTTTAAAGAAATTATCAACGGAAATATGTTGGAACACGCCCTCGCTAGTTTTTGGCGTGTGATGGCGAGCATGTTCCTCTCTGTTATTCTCGCCGCTCCGGCGGGGCTTTTGCTAGGACAATCTCAAAAGCTGAATCGCTTTTTTTCGCCCGTCATCTATTTGCTCTATCCTGTTCCCAAAGTGGTTCTTGTTCCCATTGTTTTGCTTTTCTTCGGTGTGGGCGATTTGCCGAAAATCTTGATTATTTTCATGATCTTATTTTTCCAAATCCTTGTGCTGGTGCGTGATCAAGCCGCCGCGTTGCCGAGTGAATTAATTCAATCTGTGCGTAGTTTGGGCGCGGGAAGACGCGCCTTGTTTCGCCTAGTTTATCTCCCTGCCAGTTTACCGGCTATACTCACTGCTCTCCGCCAATCGGTCGGGACAGCGGTTGCAGTCCTTTATATCACTGAGACATTCGCCACGCAGCGCGGCTTGGGCTATTATATTTACTTCAACGCAAGCACCCTGCTCGATTATCCCGCCATGTACGCGGGTGTTCTCGCCATGAGCCTGCTCGGATTGGGACTTTATTTCTCGGTAGATTGGCTGGAGCATCGTCTTTGTAAATGGCAATTTGTGGAATAGCTTGAATTTTGGATAAATGTCTTATTTTCTGTGCTCAAAGTGCTATTTTCGTTTAGGGCGAATTGAATGAATTTCCCCAAGGATGGTGCGGGCTCAAGCCTCGTCAGTCAGCCAAAGAAAGCCCCTCATTTGAGGGGCTTTTTGTTGTTTAATTATCTTATTTTTCTCAATATTTAGTAATACATGACGTTTGTCACTAGATTTTAGTGTTTTTTCTAGTACAATGGACTTAACAAATTTGCAAGGTTGGCGGAGTTTAGGAAAAAACGCTATGTATGTGGGTGTTTGGCGGGATTTTGTTTAGCCAAGGGGGTGACGGTAATTTTATTTTTCGCTGTGGTCTTTTTGGTGTGATTTTTTAGCGAAGATTATTGGTTTCTTTATTTTTTTAAATTGAAATTTAAACACTTTTTTAAATCTATTTTTTTGTAGATATGAAAATTAAGTTGTTATTTTGTTGAGGTTCGGAGTTTCGAGGAGTGAATATGAGCCACAGGGTACAGCAATTGGCAAAAAAAAACAATATGACTTTCGATGAATTCATTGGAGAGATGCGGAAGAGGGGGTGTAGTGAGCCGACAGCAATCAAAATATGGAACGGCGCATACAATGAGTATGACAATTTTAAGGATAATGATATCTACCTTAGCAATTTAAGAAAAGCTGCGGATGTTTTACGCGTTAGAACAGGGATGCTTGTTTCAAAATAAGTGGTGTTTTTGCGAAACAGTTGGTCTTTTATTGGAGGATGAATATGGATTTAAAACAATATATCATTATTCTTTGGCGTAGAAAATGGGCGATTCTTTTTACGGTTATAGCAATAATGTTAATTGTCATCGTGAGTACTCGTGAGCAGACGCCAAAGTATCGTGCATCTGTAGTTTTGAGAATTGCGACATCCAGCAATGGTGGGATGAGTTATTCGGACTATGTACATACGACTCAGTTGATGAATACTTATGCGGAAATTGCTACAAGCAGACCAATATTGGAAAAACTGGAAACACGGGTAGACCTCAAGTATTTACCCCCTCTAACCATTGATGTAATCCCGAACACGGAATTAATAAGAATTTCCGCAGAAAGTATATTCCCCGAGCGTGCAGCGGAAGTAGCTAATTCTCTGGCAGAAATATTGATAGGGGAAAGTAGTGAGTTGTACTTGGGGGAGGTGAAATCTTCTCAAGATATCCTTGATGGGCAACTTTCAAACGCTCAATCTGAGCTTAATTATACGCGGGATGCGTATGCAAAACTTATCGTCCAAACGCCTGCAGCGCCCGAAAAAATTGAAACGACAAGGCAATTATTGCAACTAAAACAAGGCACATACGAAAGGTTACTTGAGCAGCATAGGCAAGCGGTGCTTCGAGACGAACTTCGTTCAAGCATGATTACGATAGTCCAACCTGCGCTAGTTCCGCAATATCCTTTTGAACCACGCACTTCGTTGAATTATGCGCTGGGATTTGCTGTGGGGCTTATTGGTGGGGTGGGCTTAGCGTTTATCCTTGAGAGTCAAGATACATCCCTTTATGCCTCAGAGGATATTGAAGCGATAATTGAATTAACTGAAGTAGTAAAAATTCCAAAAGCAGGTGAGGAGCAGCTAAGTAATTATCAAAATGACACGTCAAAATTTACGAACGCTTTCCAAAACTTGGTAACTAATCTTCAGCCGGTTAAAGGTGAGACGCAATTAAAAATTTTCTTGGTGATAAGCGCTGAACCAAATCAAGGAAAGTCCACGATTGTCCATCGTTTGGCTCTCACGCTTGCTGAATTTGGGGAAAAGGTCGTCACAGTAGATTGTGATACGCGTGCCCCGAAGTTGCATACTCTATTTGGGCTATCCAATGACAGTGGACTTACCGATGTATTAGAGAATGACGCGAATTTAAAAGACGTGTTACAAGATAGTTCATTTGAGAATGTCAAATTGCTTTCAGGCGGAACGCCATCGTCTTACCCTTCTAAATTACTTGGTTTAGCTCAAATGACCGATTTGCTAAATGAGTTAAAGGAAGATTTCGACTATATTCTTCTCGATTCAGCGGCATTAGAAGTGACTTTTGACATAACGGCTCTTTTGCCCAATGTAGATAAAGTGCTACTTATTGTGCGAAGAGGGTATGCTCATCAAGAAGCCTTGCGTTTTATAAAAAAGATTTTGGCTGGGACGAAATTCAGTGATAAACCGATTGATCTCATTTTAAATCAGATGGAATTTGATAATTAGAAACGTGATAAGTGTTTTGTGCCTATTGGCTTTGAAAACCTAGTGGTTATTTTCTGGAGGGAAGCATGAGCGGCATTTCTCGCATTATTGATGCGACTTGGCAAAAAAGGAAATCCCTTCCGTTGTCTGTTAGGATGGCGGCGGGTTGGGCAAAACGAAAAATATCTCCTCATTGGCTTTGGGAATCTAAGGAGTTCCAAGATTATTTCGATTTTCTTCAAAAAAGCCAATGGTGGTCATTAGACGATCTCAAGGCGTATCAATTGGAGCAATTGCAGGAATTAGTGAAATTCTCCTATGAAAACGTGCCTTATTACAAGCGTACTTTTAAGGAGAAAAAAATTCATCCCTCTGATATTAAATCATTGGAGGATATTCAATTATTGCCACTGTTAACGAAAGACGATATCCGTGACCATGCCGAGGAGCTAATCCCCACTGGTATTGATCCCTCAACGCTTCGGGTATGGGTGACGGGCGGAACATCAGGGAAGCCATTGAAGGTTTATCAGGATTTGTTTCACAGTTGCATGATTGAAGAGGCGTTTAGCCTTCGGCAGCGATTATGGTCTGGGTATAAGCAATATGACCGAAAGGTTACCCTCACACGAGACCCAAATAAGCGTACAAGAACATGCTGGGACTATAACAGTACCGAACACGAAATTATCCTTAGTTCCTTTGATATGACCGAAAAAAACATGTTTAAATATGTTGATTTAATTCATAAATTTAAACCAAAGATTATGATTGGCTATCCATCAACTTTGGAAATTTTCGCTAGATTTCTAAAGAGAAATGAGCTCCCCTTGCCGCCCCTGCAAGGTGTATTCAGTGGCTCTGAAGCTCTCTTCCCCGGACAAAGAGTCATCATTGAAGATGCTTATGGTTGCAAGATGTTCTCTAGCTATGGCATGTCAGAACGCGTTGCAGATGCAACGGAATGTGAGCAACATAACGGCTATCATCTTAGCATGGAGTACGGGGTCTTTGAATTACTGGATAAGAACTCAGAGCCTGTTATAAAACCAGATGTTTCGGGAATTGTTGTTGGGACGGGATTCCACAACAACGTAATGCCTTTGATTCGCTATCAAATGTTTGATTTAGGCGTTTATTCGGGAGAAAAATGTGCTTGCGGACGACAGGCTCCCATCATCAAAGCGTTTAAAGGACGGGTGCGCGAATACTTTGTCGGAAAATCCGGTAAGTTGATGACGCTTCAATTAATTTGGGCGGGTAGGCACCCTGTTTGGTCGAAAATTAGGGAGATGCAATTTGTTCAGGAGCGCAAAGGTGAAGTTTTGGCAAAGATTATATCGGCTCCGAAATATTCTCAAGAAGAAATTACTAGGGAGTTGCGTGAGGAGATTGGTAAAATATTAACCGAAGATGAGTTCAAGTTTGAATTTGAATTTGTAGACCAAATGCCTTTAACGCATCGGGGTAAATTAAATTTTCTCGATCAAAGAATTCCATTAAATTTTGAAGATATTGCGGATGCAGGGTATTAATGAAGTATGGCGACGCAGACTAAGTTAAAGAGGGTTATTGCGCCCTTTCTCTTGAATATCCAAAAATGTTTTAGGATATCTCCTCGAGGGATATGTCTAATTTCAGGTGCGCCTCGTTCTGGAACATCTGCTTTGAACGATTGGTTGGGTAGTCAACCTTCTGTGGCTACTTTTCCTGAATCTCGTATATTGGTCAGCGTGAACGCCTTTATTGAGGAAGCCTTCCGGTTCAAAAATTTGGAGAGAGATCGATCTGAAATTGAGAAATTGGCACGCCATCTTATTTATGATTATTACTTAAATTCAAGAGTTTTATTCGGCAAAAAGTTGATCGTAGAAAAGGAGCCTCTTGAGCCAATTGCTTTTCCTTCAAAAAACTATCAGCAATTTATTTTAAATATGAGAGAAATACTGCCCGATTTAAAACTTCTTTTTGTCATTCGAGACCCTGTGGCGACCATTTGGTCTATGTCCCGTCGAACGTGGGGCGAGTCGCTAACGACTCCGGAATCTCGGAGATTTTCTCTCGATGAATATGCCGAAAACTGGCGCGCATCTGCCGATATCGCCTTGCAAATCCCATCTATCCCCAACGCATATTTGCTCCAGTTCGGGAATTTGGTCAACCATCCGGAGAGCGAATCGGAAAAGATTTTTGATTTTCTAAATATCCACGAAGGCGTTTTCTTTCAGCCTCGTCCGACAAGTGAAGTTAGTTTTAGTGAAAATGAAAGAAATAGAATTCTGCAAAATGTCCAGCCGAAATTAGAAGAGTTGCGACTTCAAGGAATTGCAAATTTATAGGATGTAGTACCACGCCTCGCGCGTGACCTTAACTTGCTTGCCGCAAAAGAGCTTCTTCTCGGCATAAAAAAACGTTTACGCAAAAAAGACAGCTTGGGATGTGCACCCAAGCCTAAATCACGTTTGTTACGCAGAAGAAAATGTCGAGGTGAGGATAGTGTGGGTTGATATCCACAGCATTTTTTAGGATGTGCATTCTCAAGTCAAATTGAATCATAACGGATACGATTAATGTTCAGTCGATTTAGCCGAAAGCCATTTGAGATAAACGATACCTTCTTCCAGATTGTGGTGGGGTCTTGTTTTGGATTAATTCTCGGGCTTGCCTTCAATTTGTTTTCTGCTTTGCAGGTGTTTGCAGGGATGATTTCGCTTATATCGGCATACGCCATTTTGAAAAAACCAGAAATTGCTTTGCTGGGCATTTTAGTACTGACATCCAGTGTGATTTATGAAGACCAGTTGCCTAGACTCTCAATAGGAATTAGTTTTCATATTCCGGATATATTGCTTTTGGGGGCGTTGGGTATTATTGGCGTTCGATGGTTGGTTGAATCCAAGTTTAAACTTATCCGGACACCACTGGATTGGTCGTTGTTATTTTTCTTGATTGCGCCAATTTTTTCAACAGTCATTGCCTTTTATCGTGGACCTGTAGAAATCGAACTTGCGAGAAGGGCACTTCGGGTTTTCTCTTATTACCTAACATTTTTTCTGGTTACCAACCTTGTGCGAGAGCGGTATCAGCTGGATTTTCTTTTGAAGGGGATATATGTTTTGGCGACTATCGTGGCTGTTGCGATTGTGTTGCAGTTTATCTTAGGTAGCTCTGTGCAGATATTATCAGGGCGGGTGGAAACTTTAGCTACGCAAGATACCATGTATGAAGGTGTTACGCGGGTGCTTCCGCCAGGGTGGTCAGTTGTTTGGGCTTCGTTTATCGTGATTTTATCTATGTTGATTCTTGAGGAGACCTCCTCGTTGTCTTGGTTAAGGTTTATTCAGGTGGGCATCTTTGGGATGGCTATGATTTTTACTTTTCTTCGCAGTTATTGGGCGGCACTGCTGATGATCTTTTTATTAATGCTCTATCTATTCAAAGGGAAATATCGTAAAAAACTGATTATGGTGGGAAGCATTGCTATATTTCTTGCTGCCAGTGTTTTAGCGGTTATCTCTATGAATCCTGATTCTCGTTCCGCGAAATTGGTTGCCGCAACTCTTACTAGATTTACCACTATTTTTGAAGGTGATACCTTTCAGGGGCAGGATAGTTCGCTAAACTGGAGAAGGGTTGAGAACGGATATGCGATTCCCGCAATTGAATCTAATCTTTGGGTGGGATTGGGATTGGGGTTTACATACCGCCCTTGGGATCCGAGAGTAGACAGACTAGATCCGAGTAGTCAGTATTACGATTTTAGGCGGCATATACATAACGGGCATCTTTGGGTTTTATTGCAATCCGGTCTATTGGGCTATTTTAGCTTACTCTGGTTATCTGCTCATTTTCTCTGGCGTGGATTTAGAAATTGGCGGCATGTACCAGATGTTAAGCTCAAGAGTGTCGTGCTAGGTTTCTCGCTGGCTTATTTAGCTGTTTTTGTCGCGGCTGTGACGAATTCATCGTTTACGCAGTGGCGATGGACACCTCTACTTGGCATCATGATGGGAATTAATGAAGTAATTCTCATGCAACTAAAAGAAGAGATATAGGCAATTATTCAATTGACGGTAAAAGATTTCCATTGGTAAAGGTTGAAAATGTTAAAAAAATTCATCAAAGACATTGCCAAGTATTCGCTTTCAAAACTGTTGCCTGCGCTTACGGCTTTTATTACTACTCCGATTCTGACAAGTCTTTTTCCGCCCGAAGAATATGGGACGTGGGCTTTAGCCCTCAGTGTCTCTTCTTTTATGATTGCTCTGACCGTATCTGGTTTTGGGGGTGCTGTAATTCGTTTTTATCCGGCGTATAAAGCTAAATCAACGTTAAATACTTTCTTCTCAACCATATTCATAACAACCAGTGCCATCACTATTTTTATTGCGGGAGCGGGGCTTTTCTTCTCTGTTTCATTCAGGGAGTTTTTACCTTCAGCCCTAATTGAATTCTTGCCGCTTATTATTGTTATATTTATTGCTCAAAGTGTTTTCGTGATTTATATGGCGGTGTTGAGAGCTAGAGAGAAAAGCGGCGTGTTCACCACCTT
>JAOZOM010000017.1:8552-16102 GCA_029933275.1 Anaerolineales bacterium
GTTGCTATGTGGGGATTACGTTTATCGGATTTATTTATTATCAACTTTTTCTACACAGAAAAAGATGTGGGACTGTACTCCGTATCTTATAACATTTCTGCAAAAAGCATCGAGCTTTTGGTTGCGCTATTTTTGCTAAGCGTATCTCCTTTATTGATGAATACATGGGAGCGGGAAGGACAGGAAGCGACAGAAAAAAGTCTCAAAATGGTCACGCGAGTTTATCTAATTGTTTGTCTCCCCGCCGTGGTTGGATTAAGCGTCTTAGCTTTTCCTTTTGTGGCTTTGCTTACCTCTCCTGAATATTACGGAGGATACAAAATTTTTGGACTGGTAGCGTTATCAAGTTTTGCTTGGGGATTGGCAAATATTGCCCAAATGGGCATGGCAATAAAAAAACGCACTCGGCGACTTGGAGCTAATCAAATTATGGCGGCGTTGGTTCATATTACCTTGGCGATATTTCTCGTCCCGCGTTTTGGATACGCGGCTGCAGCCATTTCTACCTTGATTGGCTATTCTGTTTTGCTTATTTTGCAAGCGCGATCTTCTCAGCGTTATATCTCTTGGAGATTCCCTTTCAGCACTTTGCGCAATGTTCTGGTTGCATCCCTTCTGATGGGATTAGTTGCCTATGGGATTTATGGTTTGGCGGGAGGCGGGAATGATGTCTCCATTCTTTATCTTCTTCTTAGTATATTAATCTCAATAGCGGTTTATTCTCTCCTGCTTTGGGTGCTTGGTGAAGTTAGAGAAAGTGAAAAAGGGATGGTTTTGCAATTATGGAATAAAGTTTCAAATGGAAAAGAGAAGAAAATGTAGATTTGAAAACTTCATTCTTTCGTAGCATTATTTTTCTTTGATTATTAAGGGCAAAATGTATAAATATCTGACGCATATTTTTCAACGCAGTAAGGAACTAGGACCGAAGGAAACACTTTGGCGTATTTGGACGCGTTCCATTGCTTGGCTTTCCTTATCTTTTCAATCACTTTGGTGGGGATTGAAAGCGCGTAGAAAAATGAGCGACTCTGCTTTATTGTTGCAGACAACAGGAAAATGGCAAACTGTAGATGATTTACTTGTTCACCTTTCCAGTCGTCCCGCCTCATCTTTTCTTTTTCCGCACGAGTCACCTGAGAAAACACGCAAGATTTTAGAAAGTCGTTATCCGATATATTTATCGAAGTTGTTTACCATAGCGGATGCGGCAGTAAAAAATCAAGTGAACTTATTGGGTCATGTTTTTGATTATCCGGAAGGCATTGATTGGCAAAGTGATCCCGTGACAAAATGGCAGTGGGAGCTTTTATATAGAAAGCGTGTGAAAAAATATATTGGGGCAAAACGTCCCGTAGACCTGATTCTCTTTTGGGAGCTTAATCGTCAGCAGCATTTTATTAGTCTGGGTATCGCTTATTGGCTCACCGGCGATCAGTGTTATGTGAATGCCTTTATTGCTCAAATTCAAGGCTGGATGAAAGCCAATCCCGTGCAACATGGGCTTAATTGGTATTACCCCTTAGAGATTTCAATTCGTTTAATCGCTTGGACAGCTGCCTTTCAATTTTTTCGTGATGCACCTGAATTCCAGAAAAAAGTAGGTGCAGATTTTCTCAAGAATTTATTTCAACAAGCAGAATTTCTCAGCCGCCATCCGCAAACGGTCAGAACAGCAGAAGATGTCCCGAATAATCACATGATCGCAGAATTAGCAGGGCTGATTTTGGTTGCTGCGGCTTTCCCTGAATTTCACGCGGCGACTGAATGGCGCAAAACGGGGCTGCGTTTGCTCGTTGAGCAGGCAAAGGCGCAAACCTATGCGGATGGCGTTCACAAGGAGCAAGCGAGTGGTTATCACCGTTTTGTTGCAGAATTATTGCTTCTCGTTGTGTCCGCCAATAATCGGCGTATATTCGAAAATGAATCTGTTTTAAAGAAGACGATAGAGGGGATGCTAGACTATATCTTTTTTACTCTTTCTCCAACCGGAACAAGCCCGATGTGGGGAGACACTGATTTCGGACGCGTTTTGGGCTTGGGATTAACCAAAGATTTTTGGGATTTCCGTCCGCTTTTATCTACGGGCGCAGCACTCTTTGGGCGATCCGACTGGAAATTTGCAGCAGGTCACTTTGACGAGGAGTCTTTCTGGATGCTAGGGATTGATGGCTTGCTCGAATGGGAAGAAATTGACGCTGAAACTCCTAAGAAAAGATCCCGCGCTTTTCCTCAGGCTGGGCAATATATTCTTCGCGACTCGTGGAAAGAAGATACAGATCTTGCTTTTTTTCGTTGCGGAGTATTTGGATTAGGTGGAGAAGGGCATTGCGCTCATGCGCATAGCGATCTTCTCAGCTTTGTTTTGTGGGTGAACGGACAGCCCTTACTCGTGGATTCTGGAACATATATTTATCATGGCGATTTTCGGGATTATTTCCGACTTAGCTCGGCTCATAATACGGTGAAGGTTGATGACCTTGATCAAGCGACCCCGCAACCTAATTTTAATTGGCGAGAAATCGCTGACGCGAGAAATATAGATTGGTCGGAAAACCATGTGGCGGGAGTGTTGAACTTCCCTAATGTGGAATTCACTCGAAGATTATCCCATCCCAAACCAGGGACGTGGATTCTGGATGACACTTTTTCAGGAAATGGGGAGCATCAAATTGAATGGTTCTTTAATTTTGCCCCGGGCTTTAATTTCGAGCTTCAAAAAGAGAAGCGGCTACTCAAAGTGACTAAGAAAGGCAACCCTTTCGTAAATGTGCAGATGCCTGAAAATAGCATTAGCGCAAAATTGGATGATGCTTGGTATTCGTCTCAATACGCGATTAAACAAAGCACATATAAATTACACGCGCAATGGCGGGGAGCGTTAAAAGCGTCCGGTGAGAAATTTAACTGGAAATTTGAGTTAATTGATACTAATCTCGTATCAGATGATGAGAAAAGGTGAATATCTTGCAATCCTCTGCGCGTAAAAACAAGAAAATTCTTATGGTCGCCCGTGCGTTTCCGCCATTCTTTCCTGTGGGACATTCAATACGGGTGATTAAATTTATCAAATATCTGCCTGCGTTAGGATGGGAGCCGGTTGTCCTCACGGTGGATGCCTCGAAAGAATACGAAACTTTGCGCAAAGTGGGCAGTGAAACACTATTATTGGAAGTGAATTCGGATTTGGTTATCCACCGCACGCGTGCTGGAGACCCCTCGTTGGCGTATCTGGAGAAGGAAGAGGCTTTTGGGAGAAAGAACTGGTTATTAGGTCTATTAACCAAAAACTTTGCCCGAATTCGCCGTTGGGTTTTGTGGAATCTCCTTCTGCCGGATCGCGCCCTTTCTTGGATGCCTTTTGCTGTATCGCGAGGAAGGAAAGTGGTCAAAAACGAAGAGATTGACCTTATCTTTGCAACTTGTCCGCCCCATTCTGCGACTTTGGTAGGAGCATTTATCAAATTATTTACAGGAAAACCGCTCATTCTCGACTTTCGAGACGATTGGATTGATACCCCTTGGCATCGCTCTAAACCGGCAATCATCCGCTGGGTGGATAGGGCAATGGAAAAATGGGTGGTTGGGATGGCGGATAAAGTAATTCTGGTCACCGAGTGGAGCAAGCGCGCTTTTCAGAATCGTTACCCTTCTCAACCTAAGGATAAATTTATCCTCATCTCTAACGGGTGCGATTTGGGCGATTTTGCCTCTTTAAACGAGAAGTTTACTGCGCCTCCCAAGTCTAAATTCACGGTCGTTCACGCAGGCTCGTTGAATATCTCCACTGTTTGGGGACGAAGTCCAGCAGGTCTTTTTCAAGCGATTCAGAAAATCATCCAAGAAAATCCTGATTTGAAGGAGAAGATTAATTTTGTCTTTGCGGGCGACCTTCCGGACGAATTTCAGAAAATGGCGAAGGAAATGGGGTTGTCTGAGGTGATTCAGGGCGTGGGGCATTTGCCGCATGACGAGGTGCTTCATTTAATTAAGTCCGCCGACCTTTTGCTAGCGGTGAATTACGAAGGCTGGGACACGTTGATTCCCGGCAAAATTTATGAATATTGGGCGGTTGGGGGCGCGCCGATTTTGCTCCTAAGTTGTTTGGGTGCTGCCGCCGATTTTATTGAAGAGCATAAACTTGGTTTTACGGTAGACCCTTACGACGTTGAGGGCATCCAAGAAAATATACTGAATATCTATGAGCAATGGGAAAAAGATACCCCGCTGAAAATTAACACCGAGGGAGTCGAAGCCTTTGATCGCAAATCTTTGACAGGGCAACTCGCTCAGGTTCTTTCAACGCTTTCAAAGGAAGAAAAATAATATGCGAATTCTGGTGATTGCTGATTATTTGCCTTACCCCTTGATTGGGGGAGATCGTATCCGTATTTATAATATTCTCCGCCGTGCCGCAGAAAAGCATGAAATCTCGCTGGTTGCCTTTCTCGAAAAACCATCGGATATTGAAGGCGTAGCTCATTTAAAAGAATTTTGCGTCCATGTAGAAACGGTTAATTTTGTGCAACGTAGGCGTTTTGCGAAATTGCCCGGCATGATTTCCTATGCGCTATCTGGTAAACCGCCAGAGTTAAGCCTCTTATATTCGGATGAATTCACCCGAAAAATCAAAAAACTTACGGATGCGGTAGATTTCGACATTGTGCAAATTGAACACGCGCGAATGGGGCTATACCTCGAAAAAATATCCCCGAGCAAATCGCGAAAAAGCGCGATTATGTTCCATAACTTCACCTCCCAACAATATGACAGAGTTTCGCATGTAGAAAAACGCTGGGATAGAAAAATCCGCTCAAAGTTGAATAGCATCGCAATGGGATATTGGGAGCCTCGTTACGCCGAGAAATTCTCTCTTTCCACAACGGTGTCGGAAGAAGATCGCCAACTGCTTCTGGATGCCAACCCGCGTTTACAGGTAGAGGTCATCCCGAACGGCGTGGATGTGAAAAAATATCAGCCTTTGCCATTGCCCTCGAAAAATATCCCTCCATCTTTGCTCTATTTGGGGAATATGGGCTATCCGCCTAATGTGGATGCAGCACTTTATTTTTGCGAAGAAATTCTCCCCTTGATTCGGCAAAAAAGTAACGATGCAGAGCTTTGGGTAGTTGGGCGCGATCCTAGCCCCGAAGTTTTAGCTCTGGATGGCGAAAATGTGCACGTCACTGGACGTGTTGACGATGTGATTCCTTATTATCAAAAAAGCGCGATTTGCGTAGTTTCTTTGCGGGCAGGTGGTGGGACGCGGCTCAAGATATTGGAGGCAATGGCACTTGGTCGCCCTGTGATTTCCACCTCTATTGGTTGCGAGGGTTTAGATGTGTTGGATGGCGAGCATCTTTTAATCGCTGATACGCCTGCTCAATTCGCCGAGAAAACGACCCGCCTGCTTCACGATATCGAACTTTACCAACATCTCTCCACTAATGGGAGAAAATTGGTGGAAAATTATTATGACTGGGATCCAATCGCGGATAAATTGATGGACCTTTATGAAGAAATGATAGGAGCTAATTTAGGATGAAGAACCGTGCCGCGCGTGCCCTCAGCCTGCGTGCCATTTTCAGCTATTTTTCTAACGTGGAGATTCTCCTCCTCACGCCGCGAATTGGCTTGGGAGCAATACGCAAGCTCAAAACGCGCGCGGATCGGCTTAATATCCTATGAATAAAACCGCTTTTCCTCCCGTCAGCATTATCGTCTGCACCCGCAATCGTGCCGCGCTCTTGCCGCGAATGATCGAGCAACTCTGTGCCCAGAATTATCCGCAAGAGACTTTTGAGATCATCATCGTAGATAATTGCTCAACCGATGAGACTCCCGAAGTTGTGCAGCGTTTTGTTCGTGAACTGAGCTGTCCGCTTCGCTATGTGCGCGAAGACCGCTCTGGCGTGACTTTTGCGCGTAACCGTGGAGCGAAGGAGGCACGCTATCCCAATCTCGCCTACCTCGATGACGATTGCACGGTTGGTGAAAATTGGCTTGTGCAACTTGTATCGGGTTTTGAGCTGGATGAGCAGGTCGCTGTTGTGGCGGGGCGCGTAGATATTGCTTACGATGAGCAAAAAATACCGCCTTGGCTCGGACCAGTCTCGAAGAGGTGGTTGGCAGAATTTAATTTCCCCGGCTCTCAGCCGAGATTATTGGATAATCCTACCTACGTTTGCGAAGGGAATATGGCAATCAGCAAAAAGGCTTGGGAAAGCGTTGGTGGCTTTTTGGGCATGGATCAGTTTAGCAGTCCTCATGTTGCCTCTCAGGAAATTGTCTATTTGCTTGAGAAAATCAAAAGGCGGGGAGGTAAAGTGGCTTTTGTGCCGGAGGCAATTGCCGATCATCATACGATTATCCCGACAAGAAAGCAGTTATTGACGCGGGCATATTTTCATGGCGTATCCAGTGGCATTCTCAATTATTTGCTTAAAGGCTTTTCCTTGCTTTTTGTAATTTTTCGCGTAGCCATTAATGGAGTCGCCACTTTTGTCTTCCTCTTTTTATCCTTTATCTTTTTTTTCGCTTTTGATAGAGCGACTTCAATGGATTTTCTTCTCCGTGCTGCGATGCGATTGGGCAGAGCGTTGAGCGAATTACACTTGGCAGGGAGTTGGCGTAGCGTGCGAGCTTGGGTATTGGCGCAAAGAAGCCAGCAAGATTAGGCGTTCTTCAAAGGAGTTATTTTTAATGTCGAAAACAAAAAAAAGCATCTTCATCGTTTGGAAGGAATATCAAAGGCGTGTGGATGTGATTGCTCCATACCTAGAGACAGAACATTTTTATTTCTATTACCCATGGGAAATGAAGTCGAAGATTTTTAAGGCAATTTCTTATATCCCAAAGACAATCAGCACTCTGAACTGTCTTTTTAAAAATAAGCCTGCTCTCGTATTCGTCCAATTTCCGCCGACCCCTGCACTTTATGCGGTTGCTTTCTATTCATGGTTGACAGGTGTTCGATATGTATCCGATTGCCATATTGGGGTAACGAACGAAATGTGGATGAATTGGCTCTTCGCAAAAAAAATACTTGCCAAAGGAGAGATGATTGTCCATAACGCGCATCTTGTTCAGCAAGTGGAAGAAAGCGTAAAGATAAAGCCCTTTGTTGTCAGAGATGGAATTGCAAAAAAAGAAGAGGTCGAAATCAGAGAAAGTAGCTTGCTTGACGAGATTGGCTTATCTCCGAAAAAATATGTGCTTTTTCCCAGCAGTTTTGATAAAGATGAGCCTTTAGAAGAGGTCTTCGGTGCCGCAAGGTTATTGCCGGAAATCAAATTTGTAATGACTTGGCATGTGGAGAAACTTAGCAAAGAGATGAAGAGGAGCCTTCCGCCAAATATCGTTCTGACCGGCTTCTTAGAGATTGGCGATTTTAACTATCTTTTTGCCAACGCAGGTGTAGCTTTGGTCTTGACAAAAAATGAAGGCGTGCAATTAAGCGGGATGCAAGAAGCGATGGCTTTTGAGTCCCCTGCTGTCGTTAGCGATTTAAAGACGACTAGATTTCTGTATAAGGAATTTCCTGTTTATGT
>JAOZOM010000158.1 GCA_029933275.1 Anaerolineales bacterium
AAAAGCAAAGTTTTACTGAGTTTTTAGACACCTTCACATATTCACACTTAAAACAGATACGGAGATAAATTTCTCTGTTAGAATGAATGTGAAAATTTCCTCGAACAGGAGTTAAAAATGACAAAAGATAAATTACCTACAGCAACGCCCCTTACCCCGAAAAAACGCGCCATTCTAGTTGGCGCATCTAGTGGAATTGGTGCGGCTCTCGCTCACCGCCTCGTAGATGAAGGGTATCAGGTTGCTCTTTTAGCGAGACGTGCCGAAATGCTCGAAACGCTTACCAACGAGATCAACTCGAAACACGGAGAGACGCGGGCTATTTATTATATCCACGATGTGACAGATTATGAATCCGTCCCTGAACTGCTCAAAAAAATCATATCCGATTTAGGTGGGTTCGATACGTTTATCTACAATGCTGGTGTTTCCAATATGGTCGGGTTGAAAAAATATGATTTTGAAAAAGATAAAATTACCCTCGAAGTCAATTTGTTGGGAGCGATGGCTTGGCTCAATCAAGTTTCCGAAATTTTCCAAAACCTCAAAAAAGGAAAAATAGTTGGCATCTCTTCGGTGGCGGGCGAGCGTGGGCGCGTAGGCGATCCGGCGTATAACACCTCCAAAGCCGGTTTTAGTTGCTATTTGGAGGCTCTCCGCAATCGTTTGACGCGTTATGGCGTGCATATTCTCACGGTAAAGCCCGGTTTTGTTCAAACGGATATGGTTAAAGAAGTCAAAAAACTCTTTTGGGTAATTCCTCCGGAGCAAGCCGCCGCAGATATTTACAAAGCCATGCAAAAAGGCAAACAAGAAATCTATACGCCTGCTCGCTGGCGGTGGGTTATGTTGATTATTCGCAATATCCCCTCTTTTATCTTCAGAAAGCTCACTTTTTAAGAAGCAATTTATGAAAACACTCAAATTTTCCTATCTTGGCAATTTTAGCCATTCTTTGGATGCGGCTGTTTATCATGCCCAGCCGAGATTTACTGAGGAAATTGCAGAGATTTTTGAACTCGCCCGTAAATATGATTTGAGGATTGCTCCGCGCGGCGCGGGACGAAGCTATAACGATGCCGCGCTCAAAGGCGGCGGGATCGTTCTTGACCTGAGCTTGCTGAGGTGTGTCCAAGCCTGGGATGCTGAAACAGGCATTCTCCGTGCCGAACCCGGGCTAACGCTAGAATCCCTTTGGCAATATATTCTCCCCGATGGCTGGTGGCCTCCCGTTGTCTCTGGCACGATGAAAACCACGCTCGGCGGATGCTTAGGGATGAATATCCACGGCAAAAATAACTTCAAAAAGGGGACAATTGGCGAAAATATCCTCGAATTTGATGCGATTTTGCCCAATGGCAAAGAAGTGACTTGTACGCCCAAGAAGAACAAAGACCTTTTCTACGGCATGATTAGTGGAATGGGCATGTTGGGGATTTTTACCTCCGTTACGATGCAAATGAAGCGTGTTTATTCTGGTTTGCTTGAAGTAAAAGAGTGGAATGTGCCTAATCTTGAAGCGCAACTGGACGCGCTCCTCGAAGGCGCACCGAGAAATGATTATATAGTTGGCTGGCTTGACGGGACAGCGCGCGGCAGGCGTCTGGGGCGGGGACAAATCCACGCGGCAAATTACCTCGCTAAAGATGAAGACCCGGATCCAGCCGAAACCACGCGCGTCGCGTTCCAAACGCTTCCCGATACGTTTTTCGGTGTAATTCCCAAATCCAAATTACATTATTTAATGAGCTTAGGGTTGAATAATCTCGGCGTATGGGGCGTAAATACCGCCAAATATCTACTTGGGCGTAACAAAAGCTATCAACAGGCGCACGCCGCCTTTCACTTTTTGCTTGATTATGTGCCAGATTGGGAAAAATCTTACGGAAAATACGGGCTAATTCAGTATCAATCTTTTTTGCCCAAAGAAACCGCCCTCGATGCGTGGACAGAGATTCTTAAACTTTCGCAAAAACGCGGTTTGCCCACTTATTTGGGCGTGACCAAGCGTCATCGTCCTGATAATTTCCTCATCTCTCACGCTTTAGATGGTTTTTCGCTGGCGCTCGATTTCAAGATTACGAATAGTAATCGTGCCAAATTAGCCAAAATGGTGCAAGATTTCGATGAAATTGTGCTGGATGCGGGCGGACGTTTTTATTTTGCGAAAAACAGCGAAACTTCGGCAGAAACCACTCGCCAATTCTTGGGTGAGGAGACGATTAAGAAGTTTGGTAAATTAAAAAAGCGTTGTGACCCCGAAAACCTTTTATATTCCGATTTATATGAGCGCATTTTTGGCGCGCAGTAAACAATATAATTTTCTAATCCCCAATTAGTCTCAATTGACTTTTTGCTTTGAAAAAAGTACACTAAAAACAATTATTAGGGTTATATTTGATATTAAGGAGAAGTTATGAATACTCGATACCAGTTGGTGATGCGTAATGGTCCTAACCCTGGCGCGACTTATTCCCTCGATGCTGATTTAATGACCATTGGGCGCGACCCAAGTAATACAATCGCAATCAATGACGCTGAGATTTCACGTCAACATGCGAGAATGTCGGCACAGGGTGGGAAAATAGTTATCGAAGATAATGGTTCGACCAACGGAACCGCGATTAACGGCAAACGGATTTCGGGTCCTCACGTTCTTAAATCGGGAGAGATGATTTCTTTTGGCGAAGATATTGTCTTTATGTTTGAAGCACTCAGTTTTGACCCCGATGCAACCGTTGTTTCTGCCTCCTCTTCACGTCCCGCCGCGGCACCGCGTCAACAACCGGTCATGCCTCCGCCACCGCCTCCGCAACAAGCCTATGCAGGGCGAGTTCCTGAGAGTCCGGTGCCTGTCGCACCGCCGCCCAGATCACAAAAAGGAAAACGCATCGCATTACCTGTTGCGCTTGGGGTTGGTGCATTAAGTCTAATTTGCGCCTGTGGAGGATTTTTCTGGTGGGTAGACGCTGCCAATAAATGGTGCGATATCTTCCCCTTCTTCTTTGGCTCAGCTTGTGGATAAATAAAAATCTAGCCCTCGCAGAGATTTCCTCTGCGAGGGCTTTTTCTTTTAAACTTTCTTTTTATACCGGCTATCATCAATTCCTATCCAGAGATGCCCGGGTAAAATTGGCTGATAAGGGCGGATGGTCACCTTTCCCGTTTGCGGTGATTTTTCAGTGATCATTTTGGGATTGACCATACATAAATCGGGGCTACGCCCGTATTTTTTTTGATAATAATCAGCGGCGGTTTTTACTTTTATCGCTAAAGTCGTTTTTTTGTCATTATCGAACCACATCATTCCTGCTTGCATTTTTGCCTCCTAAAATTATTGGACGGGCGGAATCCAGAACTTCACCCATTGTCGATTTTCGTTTAATATGAACTCAAGTCCCGGCTGGAGCAGATGAAGAGCCGCATCGCGCGTGGGGAGAATTGCTACCGCATCCTGAGCATTTTCTATCATCCCAAAAAGCCGTGTCCGAAAGGCATTGAGCCATGGAAGAACTTTTTCGGTGCGACCGGCATTGAGCGTCACAAATGTCCACACTCGGCGATTTGGTCCCCGTAAAAGTAGCCAACGTAGGCTTTGTTGTACCTTTTCGTTCATTTCCGCGACTGTTTCGAGATCGTCAATCAGGAGAAGGGCAAAACGCTTTTCGCGGTGGTTATTATGTGCCCAATCTGCCAGAGATAAAATGAAATTATTTGCATCGTTGTGATAGGCAGGAAAGATGCCCATGCAGTTTTCGATTTCTTCAATTCCCTCCCATTCTTCGGGGTGTTTGGTGATGATTCCGAATTGCAGGTCTTTGGGCGTATGTGTGAGTGGTGTTGCTTCTGCAATTGTTTGCAATAAGGCTGTCTTTCCGCTTCCCTGATCGCCCGCGATGAGAATGGGTCCCGGGGTGGGGTCGTTTAGATTGAGCAGAATGGGAAGCCCATCGTAGGCGGCACCCAAGAAGAGGGCATCGCGTGGCAGAGTCCCGAATTGGGCGAGAATCTGGTCTAGGGGTAGGGGAGCAAGTGAAGGCGGCGGGCGTACCGACTTGTCCATCTGCGTATCCGTGCTGACGAGTTCAGTTGTCAATTCTTCTAGGGCTTCCAGAGCTAGTTCGTAATTCCGTTTGAGAGAATTCATAGAGAAATACCGTGAATGTAGAATATATGTTCTATATTTTACAGTAAATTTGTACTTTGTCAAGTTGGCTGAAAATGAGTAATGAATTTGTAATTTTTCGCTTGACTTGCATCTCTAATTCTGATAAACTCCATCGCTGTGTGTCTGAGACACATATCTTGCCGTTGCGATGAGCATTTGGTATAATTGCTCTGCTTAAAGTAAGGATACTCTTGCCGACGTAGCTCAATTGGCAGAGCAGTCGCCTTGTAAGCGACAGGTTATGGGT
>JAOZOM010000159.1 GCA_029933275.1 Anaerolineales bacterium
ATTCATCAAGACGAGCGCGATTTTTTTCGGCGAGGGTTTCGTTTGCGCCGAGGATTTTTTCTACTACGGGGATTTTTTTTGTCATGTGTTACTCCAGTTTTTAACCGCCAAGGTTTATTTAAATACGTATTGCAAATAAATTATAGACAATGTTGATTTGCTCATTACGCAACACGAAATATGCTTTAAGTTTCTATCTCAATCGCATCGATATTAAATTCATCACCTTTTATCACTTTTATCCGCACACTGCCACAATTGGGGCAAACCAGTTCTTCATCGGTCGGGGCGTAAGTGTTGGAACAATCAAGGCAAAATAGCTCTACGGGAATACGCTCAAAATGCAATTTTGCGTTCTGTGCGATGGTGTTCTCAGCCAGAATATCCCAATGAAATTGAATGGAATCATCAATAATCGTTGACCATTGCCCAATCACGAGATAAATATCAGTCACTTTGATCGCGTGATGTGTTTCGGCATGGCGCAGAGTGATATTTAGGATGCTTTCGGTGACAGCTAATTCGTGCATAATTTATTCATGGGATAGGGACGATTCGCACGCGTCCGCAATTTGCTTTCGCTTCTCTAACTTTTGAGGGAAGTAAACATCTCCTGCTACGCGCGGCGAAAGCGGAATCGGCGCAAGTTAACAGGATTCTGCCTTTTTGCGCCGCGCAAGCTAAAACCACGCGCGATGCTTTCTCAAAAGCCTCTTTTATTATACTCGTCTCTTTCGACTCCACCATCCTTCGATCCAGAAGAAAATCAGCGCAGTCCAAACAATCCCAAACCCAATCGCTTGTGTGGTGGAAAATCCTTCTTTATATAGAAGAACGCCGATTAAAAATTGCCCGGTCGGGGCGATATATTGCATTAGCCCGATCATCGTAAGTGGGATGCGTTGTGCGGCTTTCGCAAAAAGAATTAAGGGAATTGTGGTCACAACACCCGCACCCATTAGAAAATAATCAGTGCGCTGGTCAATTTGCAAAAACGCGCCTTCGCCAGTAGATGCGGCATAAGCCAGATAAGCCAACGCGGGGATGAGCATAATGCCCGTTTCGAGGGTCAGCCCATAAAGCGAGCCGAGTGTAGATTTTTTCTTGAGCAAACCATAAAAAGCGAAACTAAACGCGAGAGTGAGCGCAATCCACGGGAGACGACCGTAAGCAAAAGAAAGATATAAAACGCCGATTGTCGCTAACCCTAGCGGAATCCATTGAATGGGACGGAGTTTTTCTTTAAAGAAAATCATGCCGAGAAGCACGCTCAAAAGCGGATTAATAAAATAGCCCAAACTGCTTTCAACGATAAAGCCGTTATTAACTGCCCAAACATAAGTGAGCCAATTTACGCTGAGCAAAAGTGCAGCTAAACCATGTGATTTGAGCGATTTGGCATCCAGTTTTGCGCGGAATTTCCCCCATTGGCGAGTTGCTAGAATAATCACGATGAGAAGAACAAAAGACCAGAAAATCCGATGCCCGATTAATTGTGCGGCGGGGACGTAGGCAACTTGTTTCCAATAAATGGGGAAAAGTCCCCAGAGAATATAGGTTGCGAGGGCGTAGAGGATACCAGCATTCATAAAATCCGTTCTCCTTTAGTGAGCGGAAAGTATACACCCTGTACAGACCAAAACGCTGAGAGAAATCTTGGCATTTTATTTTTTCAACGTGGATTTATGGGGCAAATCTTCTTCCTTGTCGCAACGTTCTATATTGCGAATTTTCATATCTTCGTCTTTCTTAACCGAAGACTATTACTCACGACCGAGACAGAGCTAAAAGCCATCGCAAACGCCGCCAGCATGGGATTGATGAATCCCATCGCAGCGGCGGGGATTAGGATAATGTTGTAGAAAAATGCCCAGAAGAGATTTTGTTTGATGGTTTTCAAGGTAGCGCGCGAGAGTTTGACGGCGCGCACCACGCCGCGCAAGTCGCCGCTCATTAATGTAACGGGAGCGGCTGCCATAGCGACATCCGTGCCGGTGCCGATGGCAATTCCTACATCCGCTTGGGCGAGAGCAGGGGCGTCGTTGACACCGTCGCCAACCATGGCGACAGTATTCAGTATTCGGTGGTCAGTATTCAGTGTTTGGAGTTTTTTGACCTCGGCAACTTTGCCTTCGGGGAGGACTTCGGCAATGACTTTGTTTACGCCAACTTCTTTGGCAATAGCTTCGGCGGTTTGCTGATTGTCGCCGGTGATCATGATGACTTCCAAGCCCATTTCTTTTAGTTCGGCTATCGCTTCGAGTGAGCCATTTTTGACGGTATCGGCAACAGCAATTACGCCAGCAACTTCGCCATCTACGGCGACGAGCATGGCGGTTTTGGCTTCGGATTGGAGCCGGGACATTTCTGTATCCAGCCCATTCAGCGGGAATTTGTGGGCGTTCATCATCCGCAAGTTGCCGACTGCGACTTTTTTGCCTTCGACTTCGGCAGAAACGCCGTGACCTGCTTGAGCCTGAAATCCTGTTAAATCAGCGAGAGCAAGTTCACGCACGGTCGCTTCCGCCCAAATCGCTTCGCCGAGGGGGTGTTCACTGCCTTTTTCAACGGAAGCTGCCAGAGCCAGCAAAGTGTTTGCATCCCAATTATCCGCAACGACAATATCGGTCACGGCGGGCTGCCCTTTGGTAATCGTTCCCGTTTTATCGAGGACAACAGTGGTGGTTTTACCGGCAGTTTCAAGCCCCGCGCTGGAGCGAAAAAGGATGCCCATTTCGGCACCTTTGCCCGTACCAACCATGACAGCGGTCGGCGTGGCGAGACCCATCGCACAGGGGCAGGCGATGACAAGAACGGCGACGAGATTGACGAGAGCGCGGGCAAAAAGGCTGACTTCGGAATCAACAGGGAGCGGAACGAGATAGTACCAAGCCGCAAAAGTGAGCGCGGCGAGAACGAGCACAATCGGGACGAACACCGCCGATATTTGGTCGGCGAGTTTCTGAATCGGTGCTTTTGATCCCTGAGCATCTTCGACGAGTTTGATAATTTGAGCGAGGGCGGTTTCTTTACCGACCTTCGTTGCTTCAAATTTAAGCAAACCCAGCTTATTGATTGTCGCCCCAATGAGCGGATCGCCAGCCTGCTTTTCGACTGGAAGAGACTCGCCTGTGAGCATCGATTCATCTATAGCTGAGCGACCCTCGACAACAACACCATCGACGGGGATTTTCTCGCCGGGCTTGACGACAATAATATCGCCAACAACAACATCATCGAGCGGAATATCCATCTCTTCGCCATCACGGATGACACGCGCGGTTTTGGGGCGCAAGCCCATCAGCTTTTTGATGGCATCGCTGGTGCGCCCTTTTGCACGGGCTTCGAGAAATTTCCCGACACGGATTAAGGTAATAATCACCGCGGCGGTCTCAAAATAAACATGGCCGGGCAGGATACCGAGCATAACAACGATGGAATAGAAATACGCGACCGATGATCCCATCGCGACGAGCACATCCATATTTGCCGAGCCATTACGCAGAGCCTTGTAGCCACCGACATAATACTGCCAGCCCACATAAAATTGGACGGGTGTAGCGAGGGCGAACATCAGCCAGTTTGCCCAGGGTTCGTGCGACCACGCGCCGATCAGGCTGAAATCACGCGCCATTGAGAAGAGAAATAAGGGAAGAGTAAAGAGTAAACCAGTATTCAGTAAATGCTTTTGCGCTTGAATTTCTTTCTCTCGTGCCTGAGCCTCCGCGTCTTCGACATTGCCACCAAGTTCAAGAGAATCAAACCCAGCTGATTTAACCGCGCGGCGTAATTCAGATTGCGTAATCATCGTCGGGATGTATTTGACGCGGGCTTTCTCAGTTGTAAAAGTGACTTGCGCTTCCAGCACACCATCAAGGACGAGGAGAGCTTTTTCAAGACGACGTGCATCGTTATCATCCGAAAGACGCTTGATGACCAAATCCGCTTCGCCGGTGGCGATGCCGTATCCGGCGCGCTCAATGCGGGCGATAACGGTATCTAGGTCAAGTAGAGATGGGTCAAGTTCGAAGGTGGCTCGCTCAGAAGAAAGATTAACGACAGCAGTTTCGATGCCATCCAGTTTTTTTAGGTTGCGCTCTACCGAAGCAACACAGTTAGCACAGGTCATGCCTGTAATCGGGAGAGTAAGTTGTTTTGTATCTGTCATAAAAGTACCTTCTCACGCAAAGTCGCAAAGACGCCAAGTTTTTAAGTTTTTCTTAGCGGCTTGGCGTCTTTGCATGAGCTAAAATATTTTTTATAATTATGCTGCAACGGGGAAATTAATCTCTGCCATCAGGCTTTTGATCGTAGCTTCGTCTGCGGGAGCGTCGAAAGTGATCTCGACCATTTTGGTAGCGGCATCTGCGGTCACGCTCTGAACGCCGTCCATCTCGCCAACTTCCGTTTGAA
>JAOZOM010000160.1 GCA_029933275.1 Anaerolineales bacterium
TGAATTTACGAACAGTGCCGTGCATCTCACTTCAGCAGGAGTCTCTATTCTCGCCGATGAAGTGGAGAAGTTGTTTTTAGACGTTCACTAAGATCGAATTTCTCACAAATAGGAGTAAAAAATGACAACCGACTTAATTTCCCCTCTCAAAGAATTTATCGCTACTGAAATTCTTCGGCAACCAAACCGCATTATCGCTAACGATGAAAAACTCATCTCTAGTGGGCTGATTGATTCTTTTAGCTTAATGGATTTAGCCCTTTTCGTTGAAGATACTTTCAATGTCCGCATTGACGATACTGAACTCAACGCCGAAACCTTCGACACCCTAGAAGCCCTCGCCGAGTTGATCCAACCTCGTTTGTAATGACTACTTTTTTAGATATCCTGCAAAAGCATTACACCGAATCGCCGGAGCGGATTAGCGTCTATTTGCAATTTGCGCGGGAAGAAGACCAAGCGATTTCCTACCGCCAACTCCTCGAAGGCGCGAATGCCTACGCCCAAATTTATGCCGAAAAGGGGATTAAATCAAGCGAAGTCATCGTCCTAATTTTGCAACATGGAGAAGATTTGCTCTACGCCTTTTGGGGTGCGGTTTTGCACGGCGCAATTCCCTCCATCATGCCCTTCCTGACCGAAAAACTCTCCCCCGAACGCTATCGTGCGGATTTGAAAGCGTTGATTTCTGTCACGAAACCGGCTGCGATTGTCACTTATCCCAAATTTGAAGGGGATATCCGCTCTGCGCTGCAAAAAGGCGATTCTGTCCGTGAGCTGATTCTCTCCGACCAGCTTTCCCCCGCATCGCCCCCAAATTTCAGCTTGCTTGGCGGATTTCAACATTCGCCCGAAGATATTGTTCTTCTGCAACACTCCTCCGGCACAACGGGATTACAAAAGGGCGTTGCGCTATCACACCGCGCAGTTTTAAATCAACTCGATGCTTACGGCGAATCCATTCGTTTAGATGCAGGAAAGGACGTGGTTGTCTCGTGGTTACCCCTCTATCACGATATGGGTTTGATTGCTAGTTTTCTTCTCCCGATTCTAAAAGGGATTCCGCTTGTGCTGATGTCCCCTTTTGATTGGGTACGCGCGCCTTATAAATTGATGCAATCCGTTTCCAAATATCACGGCACGCTTACTTGGCTCCCAAACTTTGCCTATATCTTCTGTGCGCGTAAAATTAGAGACCGCCATCTTGAAGGCGTAGATTTAAACTCGTGGCGCGCCATTATCAATTGCTCCGAACCGGTGCGCTGGGAGAGTCATCAGGCATTTTTTGAGAAATTCAAAGAGTACGGCTTGAAGCTAGAAACGCTCCAAACCTCCTATGCGATGGCGGAAAACACCTTTGGTGTGACCCAAAGCGATTTGTCTTATCCTCCCGTTGTAGACGAAATCGATGCTAAGGTCTTTTCCGAAGAACGGGTAGCGCGTCCCTCAGCAGGCGAGGGAAGCATGAAAATGCTCTCGTCGGGAAAAACGCTTGGAAACACGCGCGTCCGCGTCCTTGATCCAGATGGAAACGAACTTTCGGATCGCGTCATCGGAGAAATCGCCTTAAAAAGCGATTCGATGTTATCCGAATATTACAACCGCCCCAAAACCACAGAAAAGGCTTTTCTCGGTGAATGGTATCTGACGGGCGATTACGGTTATTTTGTCGATGGAGAGCTTTTTGTTTCAGGGCGCAAAAAAGAGATGATTATTGTGGGGGGCAAAAATATCTATCCGCAGGATATTGAAACTCTGGTCTACGAAGTGGAGGGAATCCACGCCGGGCGCGCGGTGGCTTTTGGCGTTTACGATGAGCGAACGGGAACCGAAGATGTGGTTGTCGTTGCCGAATCAACCTTGACCGAGCAAGATGAGATTTATCAATTGGCGGATTCTGTGCGTAAACATATCACCGCAAATTCGGCGATTGCGCTACGCTATGTAAAAATTGTCCCACCAAAGTGGATCTTGAAAACATCCAGCGGCAAAGCGGCACGCGGGGCGTGCAAGGAGAAGTATTTGGGGGAAATGTAGCTCAGGCGTATTGCGTATTTCGTATAGCGTAATGATTTACGGAATAAAAAGAGCCTGTTTTTGTGTGTTAGAAATAAAAAAAGGAGATGAAATAAACCGTCTTAGCACGGGGATAAATCCTCGTGCTAATGAGTTAAACCCGACTAAAGTCGGCTCGTGCAGAAGTCGAGTCCGCTTTAGCGGGCTTGAGCTTTGAGCGTGGACGTTTACGTCCATGTGGTGAAGGTATATTCAACTTTTGATTTTTTTGGGGGCAATTCGTTAACAAAAAAACAAGACCAGCCTCCCTTCCTCTCTGTTATAATCGCTTCCCGAAAGGAATGATTATGTTAAAGAAATTTGTCAATATTTTCGGGGGCAACCCCAACCAAAAACGAATCAATAAACTGGCTGAGATTGTGGCGGAGATTAACGCCCTTGAACCGGCTTTTGAGAAACTAAGCGATGCCGAATTGCGCGCCAAAACGGATGAATTCCGGGAAGAAATTCGAGATGCGGTAGAAGGCATCGAAGATAAAGACGCGTATTTTCTCGCCGAACAGGAAGTTCTGAACAAGATCATGCGTGAAGCCTTCGCGACTGTACGAGAAGCCTCTAAGCGGACTTTGGGAATGCGCCATTACGATGTCCAGTTAATTGGCGGCATTACTATTCATCGCGGCGAAATTGCAGAAATGAAAACGGGGGAAGGGAAAACCCTCAGTGCGACTTTACCTGTTTATCTGAATGCGCTGACAGGACGCGGGATTCATCTCATCACTGTGAACGATTATCTCGCTCGCCGTGACCCGCGCTGGATGGGACCCATTTATAATTTCTTGGGCTTGAGCGTTGGGATTTTGCAATCCGCTGCAACCACAGAGCATGGGAAGAAAGCCTATCTCTACGATCCCGCCAAAGAATCTTCGCAAGAAGACCAGCATCAACTTAAATTAGTAGATCGCAAAGAAGCCTACGCTGCCGACATCACTTACGGGACAAATAACGAATTTGGCTTTGACTATCTTCGCGATAATATGGCGATGGTTTACAAAAATCGTACCCAACGCGGGCATTATTTTGCAATTATTGATGAGGTTGATAATGTCCTGATTGATGAAGCGCGTACCCCGTTGATTATCTCCGGTCCCTCCCAAGCGGATATGGGCGATTATACGCGTATGGCGCAGGTTGCCAGAAGTCTCCGTGATGAAGATTACGAAGTCAACGAACGCGACCGCAATATCTCGTTAACTGAAATCGGCATCGCCCATGTTGAAGAGTTGCTCGGCGAACCGATGAGCGATCCAGATCGCCCCGAAGATGTGACTCCCGAACAAGCCCGCTTGATGAGTTACCTCGAACAGGCGTTACGCGCTCAATATCTCTTTAAACGAAATAAAGATTATCTCGTGCAAGGCGGAAAAGTTGTCATTGTAGATGAACATACCGGTCGTTTAATGGCTGGTCGGCGCTGGTCGGATGGTTTGCATCAGGCAGTCGAGGCGAAAGAAGGGGTGAATATCGAGCCGGAAAATATTACCTATGCGACCGTCACCTTGCAAAATTACTACCGCATGTATGAGAAACTCTCCGGCATGACAGGAACTGCGCTCACTGAAGCGGAAGAGTTCTCCAAAATTTACAGTCTTGAAGTTTTGCCCATCCCCACCAATTTGGATTACCAAGCCTCTAGCGATAATTATTTCCTCGATGCGCGTAAAGCCAAAGAAGCGGAAACGGGCTACGAATATATCTATTACGTTCCCTCTGATTCTCCGGAAGATACCCCGCCAGAACTTTGGAAACGCAAAGATTATCCCGATTCGATTTATAGAACGGTAGAGGCAAAACTTCGCTCTATCGTCAAAGAGGCAGCGCATTTTTATGTCATCGGGCGACCGCAGTTGATTGGGACGACCTCGGTTGAATCATCAGATCGCTTGTCGGGACGTTTGCGCGCCGAACCTGTTCGGCGTCTTCTGCAAACATTGCTGATTCGCTACCACTGGATGGAGGCGAACGACCGAGAGGAAGATGGGCGTGCCATTGCCGAATTGCAGCCACTTTATGCCCCTCTTGATGAATTATCTCCTGCTATTTTGCGCCAATTCGCAAAACCTTTAGGTATTTCCATTAGCCTAACTGCGCCGGAGAATCTTTCAGCTTTGCTTTATTTGCTGGATTTAGCCGATAAAGATTTGCCCCGATTAGAGCGATTGATTAAAGGTGGCGTGCCGCATCAGGTTTTGAACGCGCGCAAGCATACCGAAGAGAGTCAAATTATCGCGGGGGCGGGTGCATTTGGCGCAGTCACGATTGCAACTAATATGGCGGGACGTGGTGTGGATATTAAACTCGGCGGCGATATTGCAGAAGAAATTCTCTCCA
>JAOZOM010000517.1 GCA_029933275.1 Anaerolineales bacterium
AAGAAGAATTTTTGTCTAAATTATATTAGAAGTTGAAAGTTACTTGAGCACTTAAAGCTGTTTGTGAATGTTTAGTCTCAATTGTTTGACCACCCATTCCTTTATAAGTTTCTGTAACTTCTGGAGTGTAAACATAAGCTAAATCAAAAGATGTTTGTTCACTTACATTATATGATCCACCAAGTGTTATATGAGACTCAACAATAGCAGGGAAACCCATTAAGTTAAATTGATTTAATAAACCACCAGCAGCACCTTGATCAGTTATTGGACTCTCTGCATAGTTATAACCAGCACGTAAAGCCCATGCTTCAGTAGCATATTGATAACCAATTGACATTACAGTTTGGTCATCCCACTTAAAATCTTCATAACCAGCTGCTGAAGCCCATTTGATTTGTTTATAATCAACAGCAACAGTATGCTCATTCATGTTATAACTAACACCTAAACCAATCTCAGCAGGAGTTGAAAGTTTATCTGAAAAATTACTAGCTGGAGCACCAGTAAAATCATTCATTGCTTGACTAATTTGACCATCATAAGTCATTTCAATTTCTGATTTATACATAGCACCAATAGTTACACCAGAAATCTCATATGAAGCACCTAGGTTATAACCAAATTGCAAATCTTGAGCTACACCTTGAGTAGTAGATTGACCACCAGGATTTGCAGTTCCATTTGAATCATAATTCATATCTAAAGAACCATACTGAAGTAATGGAGTAATTGATAAAGAAAGATCACCAATCTTATATGCTACAGGCACAGCAAATTGCATAAGCTGTAAATTTGAAACAAAGTTCATATTAGCATCTTCATCCCTATAATCAACACCCATACCAGCAGTTCCCCACATACCAACACCCATATATAAGTTGTCAGAAAGCTTAGTAGCAACAGCCACAGTTGGAATAACATTCATGTCAGCAGCACTATCTTTAGAACCAGCTCCCATACCATTATCAAATGAAACTTTTGGCATAAATAGAGTACCACCAAAAGAAACTTGTGTACCTTCAACTGAAGTAATTAAAGCACCATTTGTTAAAGATGACTCAGCACCATGACTCATACCAATACCAGTACCAGCCATACCAGTAGACTTAGCACCAGTAGA
>JAOZOM010000518.1 GCA_029933275.1 Anaerolineales bacterium
GAAGTCCGTTTTTTATTTAGTAATGATAACGACACGCTATGATACGTATTTTATCGTCCAGAACTTGATATACCAAACGATGCTCTTTATCTATTCGGCGAGACCAGCACCCTGCCAATTCATGTTTTAATGGTTCAGGCTTACCAATACCCTCAAATGGCTGGCGTTGAATTGCCTCAATGAGCTTCACTATTCGCAGGGCTTGTTTGCGATTCTTCTTCACCCACCATGCCAAATCCTTGAAAGCTAATGCGTCAAATTCCAAGTTCATCACGAACATCCTTTAGTGGAATTCCGTCATCTCGGCTAATAGCTTCCAGCAAACGTGTTCTCATTTTTTTACTCTTTAACAAATAAGCAGTTTCGCGCTCTGTGCTAATTTCCTTCCATAATTTTAGAGGAACAATAACACTGGTTGGCTGACCACTTTCATTCATTACATATTGGAGGTCATAAACTGTCATAAAAATATCCTTTGCAAATTTTCTTGAACATCTTCTTTCTATTGTATCATTTTTTTGTTTGCAATTTACGCATCAAATTCTCAGCAATCACCTTCTTCAAGCTCGCCTGCACATCATCCCATCCTTTAGACGCATCCACCGTTACCCATCTTTCTGACTTCGCCATTTTCAAATACCCTGCTCTAACGCGTTTGTGGAACTCAACAGTATACGCATCCAGTCGATTCCATTCTTCGGCGTTTTTTTTGCGTTTTAAGCCAGTTTCTATATCTACATCGAGATAAATCGTTAAATCTGGGACAAGTCCACCCGTGGCATACTCAATTAAGGCGCGAATTTGCGCCAAATCCTGTTGATGGCCATAACCTTGATAAGCGATAGTCGAATCCGCGTAACGGTCAGAGATGACGATTTCACCATTTGCCAATCGCGGCTTAATAATTTCTTCCACAAATTGGGCGCGTGCCGCCTGAAAGAGCAAGGTCTCCGTGCGGGGAATCATCTCGGTGTTTTTCAGGTCGTTCAAAACCTCGCGTACCTGCTCGCCGATGGACGTTCCGCCCGGCTCGCGGGTTGGGAAAACGCTATGCCCCTGCTCGCGCAAAAATTCTACGAGATAGGGGATATGGGATGTCTTGCCTGAGCCTTCGGGTCCTTC
>JAOZOM010000161.1:0-3807 GCA_029933275.1 Anaerolineales bacterium
TTAATAAATGTTTAAGAGCACGAAATCCTAGTTTTTAGCTAAAAACTAGGATTTCGTGTCCTTGTTTTACAAAGAATTCAAGGAATTCTGTTTTTTTTAAATCTAATCTACGCAATCTGTGAATAATTAATTCATCATCAACCGCGCCGCTCGTCTCCCAATCTCGACCGCGAAATTCGTGCCGCGATCCCAGGGATAGACTTGGCTCATGCTCGCAAAGTAAATCCCCTCCAGCGGAGTCTCAATTGCGGGGATATTCTGCGAATGATTCAATTGTGGCACAGGCTGGGCATAATCCGCTTTGAAGACCCAGACCTTGCGCACCCAATCGCGTGTGAATTTGGGGTTGATACGAGCAAAGCTATCGGCAAATTTATCCATCAGCTCCTCTGCGCTCATCTCAAAATACTCATGCCCTGCTTCGAGGTAATCTCCGGCGTAAACGATATGCTCGTTGCCGAAATGCTCGGATGAAACATAATTCGTATGTTCCACCAACGCCAAAAAGGGGAAATCATCGCCCTTCGGGAGCGAATACCAATAATAGCCCTCTTCCGAAAGCGGATGTTTCAACGCTGTCACTAAAACGACCGCGCCCATGTGTTTCAGGTTTTTCAACACTCCTAAATACTCTTCAGGAAGATCGGGGACGAGGTGCGACATCCCCGCCGGTGAGGTTGTGACTAGAACTTTATCGTATTCCTGCTCCCCGTCTTCCCCCGTTACGCTCACCTTTTCGGCTTGATTTCGTTCAATGGATGTTACTTTGGCGTTTAACTTAATCTCCACACCCATCTCGCGCAGTTTCTCAGCAAAAGCATCTGCAAAGGCTTGAAATCCGCCCACGAAAGTGCCTAATTTCGTTGTCCGCGCATGGATACGCGCCCAGAACCACGACATTGGGACATCTTTGTAATGTTTGCCAAATTTGCCAATTAGGAGCGGTTCCCACATCTGCTCGTAGACGTGAGACCCTGCCCATTTACGCATCCAGGCATCGGCGGTGATTTTTTCAAGACTCTGCCAATTCTTAGTCAAACGTAAATAAACGCCGACCAAGCCAAAACGGAGTTTGTTTACGCCCCATCCCAATCCGGGAAAAAGGAGGGCTTCTTTAATCGAGTCAAATGGATACCATTTTTCATTATGCAAAAGCACCGTGTACGGGCGCGGAAAAAGAACTTTGTCTCTCAATCCCAGCTCTTCGATGATGCCGAGCATGTGGTTATCGCTGGCAAACCAATGATGATAGAAACGGTCTACAGACCAATCCCATTTTTCATCTTTGAAGCCGCGTGCCAATCCGCCCGCAGAATCTTCGCTTTCGTAAATGGTGACGTTGTGACCGGCTTTCGCTAAATCCCATGCGGCAGACATCCCCGCGTAGCCTGCGCCAATAATGGCTATTTTCATAATTTATCCTTTTTAATCCACGAAATCACACGAAGGAACACTAAGTTTAAGAGCAACGCTTTGCGTTGCTCTTATTTCGTGTATCTTCGTGCTACTTCGTGGATTCGACTTCCTCTTTCCACGCGAAAACTTCTTTCCACGACATGCCTTCCTGCGCCAAATAACGCAGGAAATAATATAAACCCAGCAACGTAATCGGTAGCCAAAGCGCGGCGTGTAGCGTGAGGGTATACGCGGCGGCGGTGGCGTGTTCGACCCCGTAAGCGACCAAAACCGCAATGCCCGGCGCATCGAATGTGCCAACATAGCCCGGAGCCGAGGGGATGGTTGTTGCCAAGTTGACGATTCCGTTCATTAACATCAGCGCAAAAAATGAGACGCTAAAATCAAAGGCGTGCATCACAAACCAATATTTTCCCGTTTCGAGCAACCAGATAATTGTAGAGGTCAAAAAGACCATCAAAACATTCGCGGGCGAGCGTAACGAAGCCAAGCCATCGAGAAATTTATCCATAAAATCGAGCATTTTCCCCTGCACTGATTTAGGAAGAAACTTTATAATAAACCATCGCCCGATTTTTGAACTCACCTGCGGGAACATCGCCGCTAACAAGAAAATCGCCAATGCCCCGATGAACGCGCCCGTCCCCCAGAGAGCCAAAGATTGGATATTGCCCACAAAACCGGAATCGCCGGTCAGCTTTGCCAACTCGGAGAGATTTAGAAAAACGAATGCCAGCATTACCACTCCGTCAAAAATGCGCTCCACGATCACAGTCGCCAATGATGCCGAAATCGGCACATTCTCGCGCCGTTTCAAGAAGACCGCCCGCAACACTTCTCCGAGCCGCGCCGGAAAGATATTATTGCCCATATAGCCAATCGCCACAATCGGGAACATTTTCTTGGTCGACACTTTTTTGAGCGGTTTGATCAAATAATGCCATCGCCACGCCCGAATCCAGACCGCGAGAAAATAAAGCAGCACGCCAGGGATAAGCCAAATATATTTTGCCGAGCGCATAATCTCGCCGACATCGTTCAGTTTTAAGCCGCGTAGCGAGAGCCATAAAAAAAGCGCGCTAATCGCCACGCCAAAAAGTAAAGGGATATTTTTCTTCATTTTTTCCATGCAGGCGATTTTATCACGGTATAATCTCCCTATGGATTTGAATCACCCCACCCCCAATTTCACCCTGAATGATTTGGATGGAAACCCTCACAGCCTCGCGGATTATCATGGGCGGATTCTCATCATCAACTTTTGGTCTGCCGAATGTCCCCACGCGGCACGCGTGGATTTAGACTTGCTTCCGTTGATTGAGCAGTGGCGTGATGAGGTGCAACTCCTGCAAATCGCATCAAATGACAATGAGCCACTTGGGGCGCTTAAAGAAGTTGCTAAAGAGCGCGGCGCACATCCCATTTTGCATGATATTGGGCATAAAGTAGCTGATTTATATGAAGCAACAAATACGCCCCATTTCTACATCCTCGACAGCGAAGGCATTCTCCGCTACGAAGGCGCGTACGATGACGTGGCATTTCGTCAGCGTGTGGCAACACGGAACTATGTTCGGGAAGTAGTCGAAAGTTTATTAAATGGCACGCAAGTTCAAACCACGCGCGTCCCGCCTTTTGGGTGTACGATTGTGCGGATCTAATTTGTGCTAGAACAAAATGATGCTTGGATATTAAGAATTGTTAGACTGGAGAATACCTGTGACAAAAGATATACGTACGCAATTTTCTCGAAAACGCGCTCTCTTAAAATATTCTCGAAAATTAACTGATGTTGACAATAGAATGACAGATTTTGTTCAGCAACTTGTCAAGGAAACGGTAAGCGCATATCATCTAACAAAATATCTATATATCATCAGCTTTATAGCAGTTTTATCAGTTCTTAGTGCTGGATTGTATATCCTTTTTTTTCAATCTAACCAAGATAAACTTTTTTCTTTGATTCCAATATGTATTATTAGTAGCGTAATTGGTTTGATCTTTTTGCAAAGCAGAAACCCTGTTAGAAATACTCGTTCTTTTATAGCTAGCTTAGCCAAGCTAAACATCATTTTTTCAGGATATATTCGTCAGATTCACCAAGTTGATATCGTTTTCGAAGATATGATTTCAAGTGAAAAGGACATTGATACAGCTGTTACTGAACAAATGCTCAACTCCCTTCAAGAGGTAACAACTGAAGCAATGATTGCTATCTCACAACTTTCAAATGATATAGGAGAGTAAAGATGATGGAAGCATTTGTCTTGTATTGCGTATGGATTTCATGTACAATGTTTTTCACACGAAGTTCTTTTTTTTTTGCAGAGGGAGAATTATCCTATGAGTAAAATGTTGTTTAGACCTCCTTTAAATATACCGGGAACGAGT
>JAOZOM010000161.1:3817-4373 GCA_029933275.1 Anaerolineales bacterium
CGCCAGACAGAACTGGAGGGAAAAAATGCCCGTATTGCAAGCGAGTTATACAACGACCTAAGAAAAAAATAGATCCAATAACAAAGAAAGTTATACTTTTGTGTCCTTATTGTTATGAAGAGCTCTAGCTTAAAATGAATAGCTCGTGGCAAAGGGTTCTTCAACAAGCGGGAGGCAACTTCATAGTAGCTACTCTTGTGCTTTCAATGGGGTTTGTAATTTTTTTGAAGGTGAATTTAAATTAAGTTTGCCAATATTTATAGAATGCACACTATTAAACACAATTAGGCTGTTTTTGTAAAAGATAACCTAGAGTTCGTTTATCTTTTTGTACCTAAAGTTTTAGCCCAGAGAGAAATAATGCAAAACATTATTGAAAAGATGACCAACAATCTCGTAGTTGCTGCCTTTATCCCATCTGTAGTTTTTTGCACATCAGTTATTTTGATTTTTCAAGTACCACTAGCGTCTACAGCCGTGGACAATATTGTAAGTATATACAGAGAGATAGGATTGTTTGTTGTATTTGTAGCATTCACTATTAGCTTATTTCTCG
>JAOZOM010000519.1 GCA_029933275.1 Anaerolineales bacterium
GGCCCGCAAATAAGTACTCTTATCAGATTATTTTCTGATTTTTTCTTGTTTTTTTGGTAGAAAATAATCTGTAAGGTACTAATGCGGGAACTTGTCCCGCAACCCAATTAGGCATCACGGCCCGCAAATAAGTGCTCTTATCAGGACATTTTCTGCTGATGATTTTTCTTGTTTTTTGGTGCAGAAAATAACCTGTAAGGCACTAATGCGGGAACAAATCCCGCAACCCAAACAGGCCTTTACGGCCCGCAAATAAGTACTCTTATCAAATTATTTTCTGATTTTTTCTTGTTTTTTTTGGTAGAAAATAATTTGTAAGGTACTAAAAACCAGGAGAGACAAATCATGAAAAACAGAAAACTGAAAACCGCACTGCTAATCGGCTGTACCCTTATTTTTTCAATAACCGGGCTCTTTATCGGACAAAAATATTTTGCCCGGGCCCAATCTCCGAACCAGTTGGAATATCTGCCCGCAGCCAAGCCTGATTCCAACCGAAACATCCACCCAGGTTCAATCACACCGCCGCAGACAACCCCACGCCCGGTGGCACCGCCGACAATCAATCCCGGCCCTAAGGTATCTCCGCCAGATGATCCCGCAACCTATGACTTTTCCAACGAAACTGTCGGGGCGATGCCGCGCTCCTTTGCCCCGGCTGTGGGAAACTGGATTATCGGCATCGACAATGCCAACAAAGTATTAGTTGTTGACGGCCGCAAATGGCGCCAGGGCCAGGCAGCGGCGGGACTCGCAGACAAAGCCCGGGCCCTCTACGGAGAACGCTATGCCGAGTTTCTTGATAATGTAAAAGCTTATGCCTACTACCCTTTTGCGGTAGCGCAGGCGACCAAGATTTTCACCAGCGGGGAAATAAGCGTCCGGTTCAAAGCCATCGCCGGAAGAATCGATCAAGGAGCCGGTATTCTTTTCGATCTGAAACCAAACGGTGATTACTACGCAATCCGGGCCAACCCCCTCGAAAACAATCTCGTACTATGGCGTTTCAAACACGGACACAGAAGTTCCGTCAGCTGGGTTCGCAATGTCAAAACCCCATCACGGAAATGGCATAAATTACGGATTACAATCGACGAAAACCTGATAAAAGGGTAT
>JAOZOM010000520.1 GCA_029933275.1 Anaerolineales bacterium
GTTGGTCACGATAAACGCTACCGTGGCGAAGATTTTGCCGCCGCGGTTGCCGAAGTTTTAGCCGGAAACGGCTTAAAAGTTTATATCACCGATGATGCCTCCCCCACACCGGTTATTTCCTACTCAGTCGTAGCAAAAAACGCGGTCGGCGCAGTGAATGTAACGGCATCCCACAATCCCTCCACCGACAACGGATTCAAAGTCCGCGATGAAAACGGCGGCGCAATTGACCCCGACGGGCTAACCAAAATCGAAAATTTAATCCCCGATGATATTGCAGATGTCAAAATTAAAGATATGGATGAAGCCAAAGCAGATGGCTCTATCGTATACTTCGACTCAACGATTGACTATATCGCTCATATCTCAAAGCTGATTGATGTACAACCAATCAAAGACGCGGGATTAACCGTTCTCGTAGACGCGATGTGGGGAAACGGCGCAGGTTGGTTCTCTGGTCTGCTAAATGGTGGCAAAACGAAAGTCATCGAAATTCACAACGAACGCAATCCGATTTTCCCCGAAATGAAACGTCCAGAGCCAATTCCACCGAATGTGGATGTCGGCTTGCAAGCCGCAAAAGACCACAACGCCGATATTTTCCTCGTCAACGATGGAGACGCAGACCGTGTCGGTTTTGGCGATGAAAATGGCGAGTTTATTGACCAACTCCGCTCCTACGGTTTACTGGCATATTATCTCCTCGAAATTCGCGGCGAGCGCGGTGCCATCGTCAAAACCCTCTCCACAACCACCATGCTAAATAAATTGGGCAAAATTTACGATGTTCCCGTTTACGAAACGGGCGTAGGCTTCAAATATGTTGCCCCAAAATTCACCGAAACAAATGCCCTCATCGGCGGCGAAGAATCAGGCGGATACGCTTTCCGCGGCAACGTCCCCGAGCGGGATGGCATTCTCGCCGGTCTCTATATGCTCGATTTGCTCGTCCGCACAGGCAAAAAACCCACCGAACTTCTTGCCGATCTTTTCGAGAAAGTCGGTGGCGAACATTTCTATAATCGCATCGACACCCCCTTCGAAGGTGATAAGCAAGAGAAAATCGATCTCATTTTAGCCGCAAATCCCGAAACTTTGGGCGGGCTGAAAGTCAC
>JAOZOM010000162.1:0-1947 GCA_029933275.1 Anaerolineales bacterium
ATTGACACTAATCCCGCCTACCTGTATAATGCAGTTCGTTAAGCCCCCGCTGATGATTGGCTGGGGCAAAGTTTTGTCAAAACCCAAACTTTCCCGCACTCAGGCGTTGGGACGAAGATCATCCCCGCAAGGTTGCGGCAGAGTGAAGATTGGAGAAAAAAATATGAAATATGCAATTATTGAAAGTGGCGGTAAACAATACAAAGCCGTTGAAGGCGAGATGATTGAAGTCGATCGTCTCGCTGATGAAGAAGGCGCAGAGGTTGAACTTGAGCGCGTTTTGATGCTTGTAGATGGTGATAACTACACAGTTGGCACCCCCGAAGTGGAAGGCGTGAAAGTTAAGGCAACTGTTGCGGCGCATTTCAAAGGGAAGAAAATTATCGTTTTCAAGTATCACCCGAAGAAACGTTATAGACTTAAAAAAGGTCATCGACAACAGTATACTCGTTTGGCGATAGACAAGATTGGTTAGGAGTAAATCATGGCACATAAAACAGGTGGCGGTTCAACCCGCAATGGTCGCGATAGTAAATCAAAACGCTTGGGTGTTAAAAAATATGCAGGTGAGCGTGTGATTTCTGGGAATATTTTGGTTCGCCAACGCGGAACAAAAATTAAACCCGGCAAAAATGTTGGTCTTGGTAGAGACCATACTATTTTCGCCACGATCGAAGGTGTTGTAATGTTTGATATTACTCGTGGACGCAAACGCATTAATGTTGTTCCGCTCGAGAGTTAGTTCTTGCTGAAAAGGAAATAAAATGAAACCCGATATTCATCCCACTTATTATCCGGAAGCCACAGTGACCTGCGTTTGTGGGAATACTTGGACAACCGGTTCTACAAAACCTGAAATCCGTACGGAAATTTGCTCTGCTTGCCATCCTTTCTATACCGGCGATTTACAACGTATTGTTGATACCGAAGGTCAGGTCGATCGCTTCTACAAACGTTTGCAGGCTCGCGAAGATTACGTTCGAGAAAAGCAAGCCAAAGAGCAAGCTCGTGTTTCTCCGACTCGCCCGATAGCAGAATTGGGTCTCCCCAAACGCTCGAACGATGCTTTGCTGAAATCTGGCATCACGAATGTTGGTGAGTTTATGAAGAAATATGAAGAAGGCGAAAAAGCAGTTTTGGCGATTTCCGGTTTTGGTCAGAAATCTCTAATTGATGCAAAGAAAGCATTGCGCGCAATGGGATATGATCTCCCCGAGGCAGTTGAAGCCTAAGGCTTGCGCTAAAAATAAACTCAGGTACACTTAATGGGCAGAGGCATTTCGCATCTGCCCATTTTTTTTGTTTCCCCTGTTAATACGATGGGGATATAACGCAGAAATGATTAAAGAGGAGAGCAATGAAGCATACAAAAGGGTCTATCGAAGTGATTACCGGTTCTATGTTTTGTGGAAAAACGGATGAATTGATTCGTCGTCTGAGACGTGCTACGATTGCCCGTCAAAAAGTGCAGGTTTTCAAGCCCGCAATTGATATTCGTTACGCGGTTGAAAAAGTGACCTCCCATGCAGGGGCGGATTTTGATGCGATTCCCATTGAGCATAGCCGCGAGATTTTAGAACGCCTTGAAGAAGACGTGACAGTCGTCGCAATAGACGAAGCGCAATTTTTTGACGAGAATGTCGTCTCTGTTTCTTGTGAGCTTGCCGAAAGAGGAATTCGCGTTATCGTAGCCGGTTTAGATACCGATTTTCGTGCAGAGCCTTTTGGTCCCATGCCCGCGTTGATGGCAAAAGCAGAAAAAGTGAGAAAACTCCGCGCAATTTGTATGGTTTGCGGTGAAGCCGCTAGCCGCACACAACGTTTAGTGAATGGCAAACCGGCACGTTACGATGATCCAATTGTTATCGTAGGCGCAAACGAACTTTACGAAGCGCGCTGTCGCAAACACCACGAGGTGCCGCGAGATTAGTAGGTCAGTAAATCAGT
>JAOZOM010000162.1:2047-4359 GCA_029933275.1 Anaerolineales bacterium
TCAGGAGTATAGATGGAAGACTATCAAAATTTTCTCAAAGAAATTCTTATCTCAAAAGACGACCTTCAAGAACGTATCGCTGAGTTGGGCGAGGAGATTAGCCGAGACTACGCGGGAAAAGAATTGCTCCTCGTCAGCATTTTGCGGGGCGGCGTATTCTTCACCGTTGACCTGATGAAAAAAATCTCCATCCCGCATTTGGTCGAATTTATGGCGATTTCTTCCTATGGTGCGGGCGTACGCGAATCAACTGGCGATGTGCGCGTCATGCTCGATTTACAAATCAATATCCGCGACAAGCACGTCCTGCTGGTCGAAGATATTATTGACAGCGGCAACACCCTTTCTTCGGTTATCGAAAGACTCAAAGCGCGGCATCCCAAATCCATCGAAGTATGCACTCTGCTTGATAAAGCTGACCGCCGAGAAGTAGAAGTTCCCCTTAAATACAGGGGCTTTAACATCGAGGATAAATTCGTCTTTGGCTATGGGCTCGATCTAGACGAATATTTTCGTGGTCTCCCTTTTATCGGCGTAGTTGACCTTGAAAAATACAAGCCTGTCGACTAGAAAATGTCCCAATTGCCGCCCAATTCTCCCTATGCCGGACGTTGGGTGGCGCGCCTGCGCGGCAGAATTATCGCACAAGGTGGCTCACCAGAGCAGGCACGTCGCGCCGCGAAGAAATCCCGCCATAAAGAAACCCCCGAAATTATTTATATGTCTATCCCCTTGAATTTTCCCCCGCTGATTGCCGATATTGTGGACTCGCTCCCCGCGGATCAGCCTCTCTATCTGATTGGTGGAGCCGTACGCGATCTCCTGCTGGGACGCGCCAGTCACGACCTTGATTTTGGCTTGCCTGGCGATGCTTTAGCAGTGGCGCGGCAAATAGCCAACCGCATTGGCGCGGCGTACTATCCCCTCGATAGTGAACGTGGCGCGGCGCGCCTCGTCATCATCCATGATGACGGGACGCGTGAAACCCTCGATTTTGCTGCCTTTCGCGGCGAAACCCTCGAAGACGATTTGCGTGGGCGTGATTTCACCCTCAACGCGATTGCCTTAGATATTCGCACCCAAGAACTTTACGATCCTCTCGGCGGTGTGGCGGATTTGCGCGCCAAACTCTTGCGCGCTTGCTCGCCGACTAGCCTCAGCGATGACCCAATCCGTATTTTGCGCGCCATTCGCCAAGCCGCGAATTTTGGCTTCCATATTCATCCCGAAACGCGAGAGGCGATGAAATCGGCAGCTTCCAAATTACCGGAGACTTCCGTAGAGCGGCGCAGGGATGAGTTTTTTAAGATATTAGAGGGGCAAAGAGCCGCTACCGCTTTACGTGCTCTCGAAATGCTGGGCGTATTCTCCGAAATTTTGCCAGAAATAGCCGTGCTTAAAGGCGTTTCTCAATCTGCACCGCATGTGGACGATGTCTGGCAACATACCCTCAACACGATGCGCCATCTCGAAAATATCCTCGCCGCGCTTTCGCCGGAATATGATTCTTCCAAAGCGGCGGAGTTATACAACGGTTTACTGGTGATTAAACTAGGGCGTTACCGCGAAGAATTTGCGGCGCATTTTGCCAAATCGCTCACGACAGATCGTTCGCTTTATGGGTTGCTTTTTTTTGCCGCCCTCTATCATGATATAGCGAAGCCGCTGACGCGAAAAGATGGCGAAGATGGGCGAATCCGCTTTTGGGGGCATGAGGCAGAGGGCGCAGAGATGGCAGCGGAGCGGGCGCGGAATCTGCATTTGAGCAACGATGAGATTGATCGGCTGAAGAGAATCATTCGGGCGCATTTACGCGTCCACGATATGGGCAGACGGATGCTGGAGAAGGGCAAGCAAGCCGAAGGTGGCGCGCGACGCGGCTCTCCATCCCGCAGAACGATTTATAGGTTCTTTAGAGATACGCGCGAGGCAGGCGTGGATGTAATCCTGCTCTCTCTCGCCGATTTACGTGCGACTTACGAACATACTCTGCCAGAAGAATTATGGAAAGCGGAGTTGGATGTTTGCCGCATTTTGCTGGAAAATTATTTTGAGCAACCTGAAAAAACGGTGAAACCGTCCGCATTATTGAACGGGCATGAGGTGATGGAGGCTTTCGATTTGCGTCCCAGCCCCCGCGTTGGCGCGCTTTTGGAAGCGATTCGCGAGGGGCAAGCGATGGGGAAGATTGAGAGCAAAGAGGATGCGTTGGTTTTTGGGGAGAAATGGCTGGGGGCGGAGATATAGTTTCGTTTTAGATTACTTTATCACAAACCAACTTGGGTTTTCTCCTGGCGCAGCGACTTGGATGA
>JAOZOM010000521.1 GCA_029933275.1 Anaerolineales bacterium
TTCGTGGTGAGAATTAAGTGTTAGATTTTATAGCGGGGGAAGTATACCATTTTGTTCCCGTTTTACTCCTCGCGCTTAATCCAACGATAAAAAGCACTTCGCATCCCCGATTCGAGCAGCCAAATCTCATCTTCGTTTTGGACAACGCTGATGAGGGCTTCGGCAAAGAAATTTAAGAAGAGCCAGCGAATTAATTCTGCGCGTTTACTCGCATGAAACGAATCTGTCGCCGGTTCAAGAATCTTCCCTCGCTCGAATTTCTCCGCATCTGTTTTGACTGGCAAAATAAAGCGCACAATCGCGGTGGTTTCATCAACGATATACGACCCATAAGCAAAAGGACGATTAACCACCTCTGCCCGCGAGGCGAGTTTATCGGCGCGATAACGTCCATTCACCAGATAAATCGAGTAGCCTCCAATCGTGCTTTCCATAAAATCAAAAACAAGTTGACTGATTTTTGCATCAGAATAACTATTCTCTAAATCTAATCCGGCGCGAATTTGGGCAAAACCAATCTCTTGGATACGCTGTTCAATCGTATCTCTGTAAAAAAGATTGTCGAGGGCTTCGCGTAATCTGTCTTCACGAGAAAGGGGCATGAAAAATTCGTAAATTAAAATGCTTGGCGAAATTTCTAAAATATATTCAGAAAAGAGCTTTTTCTTTTGGTAAAGAAGTTCCTTAAAATCATTCAGGCGCACGCGTAAAATCTCCGGTTTTACAAAATACAGCCCATCTTTTTCTTCAAGAAGTTCATCCAACCGTTGGAGAATGTCCGTAGAGTCTACACCCGTCTTTTCTATGAATTCTTGCCCAGAAAAAGAACTTTTTTCTTCTGCGTGTAGGACAAGAAAATTGAAAGTTTCTTTGCTAGTCTGGTTTTTTCTCATTATATTTGTACCTAAGTTTTTAGATTAAATTCTATCGAAAAAGTATACCATTTTGTACTGAAAACTCAGTAAAACGTTGCTCTTCACCGCGAAGAAACGAGGAGCGCGAAGAAAAACTTGAAAATATCTAAAAAAAGATTCAAAAGGCAAGAAACAACCTCTGTGGTATTACGGCACATAAACGTGGGGACTGATTTAGAGATGCAAAGTCTTAAAATT
>JAOZOM010000163.1 GCA_029933275.1 Anaerolineales bacterium
AACGCGGATTTGGACATGCCCTGCTCCGCTCGTGAGGGGATTGCGCCCCCCAAACCTGGTTCCGGATACCAGAGCCTTTGAATGTGTTTCTTCGCAAGAGTCATCGCCGCGTCGAAACGGATGACGGGAAATTGCCGCGCTACATCCAGAATGGTTTGAATGACGGTTTCTCGCACATTGGGATCGAGAAAATTGAGTTGTGCGGTGTCGTTCCAGGGCATGGATGTGCCGTCGTTACCATGATAAATATATTTTGTGTCGCCCGTCCATTTATCCACGCGTTTGAAAACAACAGCCGCGTCCGAATGGTCGTAATAATGATCTTCGAGATAGATGCCAACACGCTCATCGTCAGAAAGGTCTTCGCCGTTAAAGCTGTAATTCGGATAGGGGGGATAATCGAGCGAAAGAAAACGCTCAGGATGCTCCTTAACCCAAATCGAATCGATGCCCATGTGATTGGGAACCATATCTGCTGCAAGGCGAATGCCGCGTTGCCACGCGCGCCAGCGCAGGTTTTCCAACGCACCCTGCCCGCCCAGATCGTTGGCGATGGCATAATCATCAAGCGAATACGCCGAGGCAACAGCGTCAGGATTTCCCATTTTTTGCTTAATTTTTCGAGAGGCTTTACTGCGCTCCCATAAGCCTATTAGCCAGAGTCCGCTAAAGCCACGTTTTGCCAGCAAATCCAGTTCTTCATCAGGGATTTGGTCGAGACGAGAAATATCTCGCTCGTATTCTTTTGAGAGTTGATCGAGCCAAACGTAGGCATTTTTTGCCAGCAAAACGATTTGCGGCATCCAATCTTTATCCATGCTGAAATGCTCGTACTCTTCGTCTCCACCGAAAAACTCGGGGATGGGAGGCGCAGAACCATCTGAGCCACCTGTACCTGTATCGCGAATCGCTTCTTCGGAGAGAAAATCCATGCCGCGCAAAATCTGGTTGACGATTTTCTCACCGAGCAATTCTCCCCATTCCTCGACGAGATAGAGCAATTGTCCTCGCATCGATTCGGGGGATTCTTCCATCGGCGCGCGCAGGATTTGAAGCAGAGTTTCATCTTGTGAACCAAATTTTGCTTCGTATTCGAAGAAGGTTTCTAAAGTTCCCATCATTTCGCTATAAAGCGTATCTTCGAGCGGAGTTGCATCGAAGAGTTCGCTATACGCATTGAGAGCGGGGTTTTCGTTTTCTAGGGCGAGGAGGAGCATTTCTTCGAGAAGTGCCCCCTTCCTAAATCCTTCCCCCTGATGGGGAAGGGCTTCTTCCCCTCTCCCTGAGGGAGAGAGGCTAGGGGTGAGGGCTGTGGGGGCAGAAGGAAATGCCTCAGAAAACCGAAGCAAGCCCAAATCAAGCGCGTCCCGCCCGTGCTTTTCGGCAATCCAATCAACAGCGCGCGTCATCACACCAGAATTCTCCATCTCATACTGCCGAATCAAAATGTGCATAACCTCATCGAGTAACCCCATCGCATTGATATCGCTGGCGGGGACGGGATTCTCACGCCCTTCGCTAAGTTTTTCGGCAAATCGGCGCGCGGCGGCGAAATCCGCAAAGATAATGCGTCCGTCCGTTGCAAAGAGAGTTTTATCAAAATCGTATTTTTCGCGGGCAGTTTTAGAAATGTGGAATTCAAAAAGCATGGGTTTTCCTATCGTTTTTAGCGTTAAAATCATAACCTAATAATACCCGATTTCGAGTATACTTTTCTATAATGTTCTCCATCAACCCCATTTACTCTATTTTTTTATTCCTCATCATTGAAGTACTCATTTATCTTGCTGTTATCGGCATGGTTTTACGCCGTAGCGCGGGGCAAAGATGGGTCACATATCTGACGGCGCTTTACGCGCTAATCGCACTTTTGGTACAAAGTCTCAATTTAGCTTGGCAAGCTAGCCTGATCCCAAATATAGATTTTTTCATTCTTGAGCAAACCTATTGGTATAGCTCCTTGCTTCTCGCTTTTTTGCTCATTTTAATTTTACGCACTTTCTTACAAAAAGAGAAAAGCAACCTTTGGGGGGGGATTGGCATTTTTTTTGTAATCATTCTCGCTCTGCTTCCCCTTAATACTTTTCAACTCCCCGATATCCTCTGGACAGACGGCACATGGATGATTCCCCGAGAAAGAGTCGCTTTTGGGGTCGTCACCATAGGTTGGCTTATTTTCACCATCGGTGCTTTTTTTACCTTCCGCAATACTTATAAAAACACCCACCAACCGCTCCATCGTAACCGCCTGCTCTATTGGCTGCCCGTTTTCATTTTTCTCTTTAGTGCAGACGCGCTCTTCATTAATAATTACCCGAATTGGGGTGCGCCCTTTCGACTTCTCGGCGTTTGGCTACTCGGCTATATTGTTATCACCCACCACCTCCCCGACCTGCAACAAATTTCCCGAAATGTATCAATCTATTTTTCCACGACTATACTTGCCAGCCTTTTCTATCTTCTCGGCTATAGCCTTGCCCAACAATTACTCCCCGCCACAGTAGAAAGCAGCCCGCGTTTGACCGGCACCATTATCGCACTTCTCTTGGCGATGTTTTTCCGTCCCTTACTCAATTTTGTTGAAAGCCTTATAGATCGCTGGCTCGGCATTGATAAACAAAATGTCAGTCAAACTGTCAACGAATACAGCCAAAGTATCAGCAATATTTTAGATATGGAACGTCTCGCCAATGTCACCGTTAGCCTCATTATGGAAGTGATGGGCATCCAACGCGGCTTTCTTTTCCTCGTTGATAAAGAGAAAAGAGAAGCTCGTAATTATTACGCGTTGCGTGCCGTACGGAATGCGGGGGAACGCCCGATCAGTGCGATTTGGTTGGATGAAGAGGGACCCATCGCGGAATACTTAACAAAAGAGCAGCGTCCGCTTCTCCAATTTGACCTCGACTTGCTTCCCTTGTTCAAACATTCCCACCCAGAGGAGCGGAATTGGCTAAACCGCCTCAATGCGGAGGTTTACGTCCCCATCTTCGCCAAACGAGAATGGATTGGTCTTTTTGCCCTCGGCGGGAAAATCTCCGGCAATCGCTACTCAAAAGAAGATTTGCTCACTCTGAGCGCACTCGCCGGTCAAACTGCTGTAGCTCTCGAAAACGCACGGTTGGTCGAAAACCTGATTGATTTAAATAACCAAGTCCGCGATGCCTATCGCGACCTTGAAAATACCAAACGAGATTTAGAAAAAATAGACCGTACCAAATCCGATTTCATCAGCATCGCCTCGCACGAACTACGCACCCCCCTAACCGTAATGCGCGGCTACACAGAAATGCTCCTCGAAAATCCTTCTCTCGATAAAATGACCCTCAAAATGCTCACAGGCATTCACGAGGGGACATTGCGTCTGCACGAGATTATGGATAGTCTTTTCGACATCGCTCAAATTGATGCGCGTACCCTTGAACTCGAGTTTGAACCCATTGATGTTGGCGCGCTCATCCAAGAAGTCAGTTTGGGATTAACTCAAACCATTAAGGGACGCAAACAAAGCCTGAAACTCGATCTACCGCCTCTCCCCGGCATCCAAGCCGACCCGAACACTTTGCGAAAAGTTTTCTATCACCTCATCTCGAACGCGATCAAATTCACGCCGAACAAGGGACGGATCATCGTCCGAGGCAAAACGCTGCCCTTTAGCAATAAAGCCATGCCCGAAGGCGGTTTAGAGATTATCGTCAGCGACACAGGGATTGGGATTGATCCTAGTTTCAAAGAAGTTATCTTTACAAAATTCTATCAACCCGATAAAGAATTGAATAAACATTCCACCGGTAAAACCAAATTCAAGGGTAGCGGCGTAGGGCTGGGATTAGCTCTCTCGCGCGGCATTGTGGAGGCACATGGCGGTAAAATTTGGGTAGAAAGTCCGGGACACGATGAAGTCAGTTTCCCCGGTAGCCACTTCCACGTCACCTTGCCTTTGCGAAAACAAACGAAGGGGAGTACATTGCCAATCAGCGAAGCCATTCAATTGGTGATTTAGCAAGATTACCTCCTCCCTCTTTTTGGGGATAAAATCCTCCTTGACTTTTTCAGATTTTGGCTTTATTATTTCCTCCGTAAGATGCTCTATGTAAGTTCACGTCTTGGAAAGAAGAAAGTGATGGCTTGAGGCTCTTTACCTCGAGCCATTTTTTTTGCCCCTCCGATGTGAGAACTGCAAGCGCACGACCCAATTTTTTTATTTGCCATAAGGAGGCAAACAGAATGTCAGAACGTATCATCGGCACAGTCAAATGGTTCAACGGCACCAAAGGCTACGGCTTTTTGGCTCGCGAAGATGGACCCGACGTATTCGTCCACTATAGCGCAATTCAAGGTG
>JAOZOM010000522.1 GCA_029933275.1 Anaerolineales bacterium
CACTCAGTGATACGCTGACCTGCGCCATTGAACGAATCGAGCAAGATCGTTGGGAGTTACAGAAAGTCAAGCTCCAATTAGCTCTGCCCTAAGAATGCAAAAGTCCACTTCATAATATCGGCCACCACCCCATGCCCATTAACATTATTGATCTTTGCATATTTAAAGCAACGAGCGTGTGATGGCCGATAATAATATACATGAGACCGATAGGAACACAAAAACAGCTCGAGCAACGCAGGTTCCGTGCGGTAAAGCTGCTCGAGGGCGGCCACGGAATCTGCGAAACGGCTCGAATGGTAGGGGCATCTCCAAGCTCTGTAGTTCGCTGGAGGGATGCGTACAAGAAAGGCGGACAACAAGCACTGAAAAGCAAACCGCCTCCGTCAAGGCCGTGCAAACTGTCCCAAAAACAGCTCGCAAAGCTGCAAAAGCTTCTTTTAAAGGGTCCCAAAGCAAATGGTTACAAAACCGACTTGTGGACCCTGCGACGTATTGCCGAGTTGATACGGAAACATTTCGGCGTAAATTACCATGTTGCGCACGTCTGGCGGATTCTGCGAAAGCTGGGTTGGAGTTGCCAGAAGCCCGAAAAACGAGCAAGAGAACGCGATGAGCAGGCCATAAAAGCGTGGAGAAGCAAGGATTGGACTCGTATAAAAAAAAGCCCGTAGAACCGGCAGAACCATCGTATTGGCCGATGAAAGCGGTTTTATGCTTCAACCGACCGTTCGACGCACCTGGGCGCCAAGAGGACAAACACCTATTCAATATAGCTGGGACAGAAGAGACCGACTCTCGGCCATTTCTGCTATCAGCGTTTCGCCGAAACGTCATCGTCTGGATTTGTACTTCTCTATCCAAGACAGCAATATCCGGATGGATGATTTTGAGGCATTTGTATCGCAGCTTCTGGAACACTTTCCGAGAGGCGTTATCCTGGTTCTCGACCGCTGGCTGGTTCACCGTTGGGCAGAAAGAAGATTGCGTAGGAGATTTTCCAGGCGTATCGATATCGAATGGTTTCCGGCTTATGCTCCTGAACTTAATCCGGTCGAGCAGGTTTGGAATCACAGCAAGTATAGCGAGCTTGCCAACTATATTCCTGA
>JAOZOM010000523.1 GCA_029933275.1 Anaerolineales bacterium
GAGCCTGTCCCGCCGGTGATGAGGATGGTTTTATTTGTCCAGTTCATAGTTATTTTTAGAGAGGGTATATGTTTTTTTTGAACACGGAGTTACGCGGGTTACACGGAGAAAAACTTTTTAACACAAAGACCACAAAGGGTCTTAAAGAAAAAATAAAAAGCTTTTTCTTTGCGCCTTCTTCGTGTCCTTCGTGTTTAAGTTTTTTGTTTTTTTTCCGTAACTTTAGAATCTTTCTCCGTGTAATCCGTACAATCCGTGTACAAAAAACTACTCTCTATTTTCTCCTTTACTAAATATAATCATAGGGTATTGTCCGTTCTCACCAAAAAAGTGCGGGGCGCGGTCTTCGAGCCAGTAGACGAAACGCAAAAAGGCTTTTCCGCCAAAGCGTTCACGAATAAACCAGCGTAAAACTAAGGTGCTAAGACTGCGCCAGACATAAATTTTGATGGGGAATAAATCTTTGAGTTCATTTTTCAGCCATTTTGCGTTTGTCTTGCGGACGTAAGTGCCGGTCGCATCCTTCCCCGAAATATCTTTCTTCTTTTTCTTGACGGGAAGCCCCGCCATGCGCCGTCTTAATTGGATGAGCGGATTAACCATCTTCATCAGGAGCGGGGCACCCCAGCCGTTGACTACGACCGCGCTTTTTCCGCGTCCCAGCACCCGATACAACTCCGCGTATGCGGCTTGATGCTCCTCCATTGGCAGATGGTGAATCGTGTGCATCGAGACGATCCCATCAAAAACACCCTCAGCAAAAGGCAGATTGGCAATATCCACCACAACGGGGAGGGCGTGTGTGCCGAGTCGCTTTCTTGCCTCTTTGAGCGCAGTGATCGAAATATCCGCGCAAACGCGATATTGGTACTCTTCCGAATACGTCAGATATTCGGGATATTGAACGGGACCCGAACCTGCATCCAGCAAGAATCTGCCATAGGGCTGGATGTGCCGATTAACGCGCATCCGCGTTTTATGGATATATTCGCGTGAAACAGGACGCAAATCCTCGTAGCGCGCATTTTGATAATTACCATCTTCTTCCTGCGACCAACCAATCTGATCGTAGAATTCACGAACTTGTTGTTTGTTTTGTTTTGTCATA
>JAOZOM010000524.1 GCA_029933275.1 Anaerolineales bacterium
CCCAATTCTGCCAAAACATTACTGGCAAGAATAGTTCCCTGCCCGCCAACGCCTGTGAGTAAAAATTTTCTTGTTTTCATAAAACACCTCAAAAGAATCTACTAGCACGTTTTTTTGTACACGGAGTTTCACGGAGAAAAACTATATTATTACGAAAAAAACAAAAAAAGTTTTTCTCCGCGTAATCCGCGTTATCCGTGTACAAAAACTCTTACGCCATCCTCAACTTCAAAACATCTTCCCTAAACAAAATCGCATCACGCGGACAAACCTGTGAGCAGATTTCGCATCCCGTGCAAAGCAAGGGGTCAATTTCTGCCAACGGACGTTGTGACTTCTCATCCACTTTATCCGATTTGATAATTGCTGGGCAACCGATTCTGAAACAGAGTGTACAGCCATTGCAATCTTCTTCAACAACTGCCAAAGGCAGATATTTTTTGCGCTCATCGGGCATCAACGCGCAGGCGTGATCGGTAATCAGCACGGCTGGCTCGTCAATTTTCAGCCATTCTTTAAGCGTGCTTTCGATTGCATCTACGTTATAAGCTGGAACCCGTTTTACGGTTTTGATGCCAATTGCGCGCACCAAGGCTTCAATATCCACTTCGTTCGCCACTTTCCCTTGCAAAGTTTTCCCCGATGCGGGGTTTTCTTGCTGCCCCGTCATGCTCGTAATGCGATTATCCATGATAATCGTAATCACGTTGCTCCCGTTATACGCCACGTTCATCAAGGCTTGTACGCCGGTGTGAAAAAATGTCGAGTCGCCGATTACGGCAATGTGTCGCTCGCTGTCTCCTGCTACCATCGCGCCATGCGCCACGCCCATGCTCGCGCCCATGCACCCGCAAGTATCCATCGCACTCAGGGGCGGCACCACGCCTAAGGTATAGCATCCGATATCTCCATTGACGGGGCGTTTTAATTTATGCAAAATATAAAAAGAGCTTCTATGAGGACATCCTGGACAAAGGACGGGGGGACGATTGGGGAGATTCGCCTGTAAAATGAGCGGAATCTCCTTGTCAGCTTTCGGAGCAGACGTGGATTTGGGCTGGGCACCTGCTTCGTTCGGCAGCAATCCAGCCCGAACCGCGTTCGT
>JAOZOM010000018.1 GCA_029933275.1 Anaerolineales bacterium
TTTGAGTTGCTGACCAATGGTTGAAGGCATAATTAAGGAAAATCACCGATTCCCCAAAGCTAAGGTGAATCGGTGATGAAGTGTTTTGCGCAAGGTGTAAAAACTAAAAGATTAGGCTTCTTCTGTTTCTTCTTCAGCTTCTTCTACGCTTTCTTCAGCTACTTCTTCTTCAACGACTTCGATTTCTTCTTCGGCTTCTTCTGCGCCTTCAAGGGGAGCGGATTCACCTTCGCGATAGACGACAACGGTGAATTCTGGCACCAAATCCATTGTTAGACGGGCGACTACGGTATGTTCGCCCAAAGTGCGAATCGGTTGTACTTCAAGTTGTTGACGTTTGACGGTGAAGGTAGTGGCTTCTTCTACTGCATCTGCAATTTGTTGGGTGGTGATGGAGCCGTAGAGTTTATCGGTTTCGCCCGCTTTGGCGGGGAAGAGGAGACGCAAACCGGCGATTTTCTCTGCCAAGCCACCCAGTTCGTTGTTAAGGGCTGCACGGCGTTCCGCGGCGTTGCTACGGATGCGGTCTGCTTGTTTGATTGCGCCGGGGGTGGCAAGCATCGCCAACCCTTGCGGAATAAGGAAGTTACGACCATAGCCATCGGCGACTTTTTTCACGTCTCCGGCACGACCAAGTTTGAATACGTCTTTCATTAATAGAACTTTCATGTTTTTTTCTCTAGCCCTTTCGGTTAATAGATTTTAGAGCGAAGGGTACAACGCTCTGACGGGTCAGTATACCAGAGGATTAGGGAATTGGGAATTGAAATTTTAAAAAATTGGAAATTAAAAACTTGCCAAGCCTTCAGAGGGCGAGTAAGATAGGGGTATGAAATTTTGGCAGAAATATATCAAAGAAATCGCGATTATTGCGGGCGTGATTTTGCTCACCATTTTGATGATGGACTATAACACCCGCCTTGAGAAGCTCAATCAACTTAATGAAAAAGCTCTCACTGTCCGCATCAAGGCGACGGCGGCAATTGAAACGCAAATCTCGTTGCAGACTCAAATCGCTGAGGCAAATTCCGAATCTGTCACGGAGAGAGAGGCAAGGAATAATGGCGAGATTCAAGCCGGAGACCAGCGCATTATCCCCCTCCCCGCGACGGGCGCGCCCCTGATTGATACCGTTCTCCCTACCCCCGTGCCTGAACGCATCAAAAAGTGGGAGGTTTGGGTGGCATTGTTCTTTGGGGAATAAATTTCGCTATTTTCTCTCCAAAAAAAGAAAGAAATGAAAACCTTTTCAACTATACAAAATACTTGACAAAAGCCTTTAAGGAGAGTATATTCGTATTATCGAATAAGGTTTTGCTAATCACTTTCTATGCCATACTCAACATTCCCCTCCCAACGCTCCGCCGCGATCGCACACGCACTCTCGCATCCTGTGCGGGTTGAAATCATCTCCCTGCTCGGTAATACAGAATTAACAGTCGGAGAAATAACCGAAAGACTCGCCCGCCCACAAGCCAATATTTCACAACATTTGGCTATCTTGCGGGAAGTCAACCTAGTCGAAGCGACTCGTGATGGGATGAGCGTCAGCTACAGACTTAGCTCCTCCGCAGTCACGACGCTGCTAGAGCTACTCAATCAACTTGCAAAACAAATCCCTGCCGAAGGCTTTACCCGACGCGGGCGCGGAAGACGGCGTGGCAGCGGCAAAGGTCAAGGACAAGGTCGGCGTAGACAAGAATGAGCAAAACCGCTACTAAATTCTAGGATCTATCTAAATAAAAGGAGAAAGAAAATGTTTAGAAACAGAAATGGCGGACGCGGTCAAGGTCGCGTCGCAGGAATGGGAAACGGTCAAGGACGCGGTCAAGGCTTGGGACGTGGCGCGGGACTAGGAAATGGTCAAGGGCGCGGTCAGGGCTTGGGACAGGGAGCAGGCCTCGGTCGCGGGCGAGGCGGCATCGGTCAAGGACGCGGTCAGGGCTTGGGAATCAACAATCCGCAAGCATCTGATTGGGAACCCGGCATCGGATGGAATCAGCCTCTTAACACACTTGCAAGCGGAGTCCCCGTAGCCGAGAAAAAATCTTGGCTCGAAAACTTCAAAGCACACCTTCTACGCCGCATGAGCGAAGTAGATGAAGAATTAAATAAATACTAAAAATTGGAGAATTTTATAATGCGTATTGCTTTTTCAACAGCCACCGAGCATGGGTTAGAAAGCCCCATCAGTCCCCATTTTGGACGTTGCCCCTATTATGTATTCGTTGATTTGGACGAAAACAATGAAATCAGCAGCGTGACCAGCATCGTCAACGAACACGCCCAAAATCACGCCGTCGGGCAACTTCCCGCCTACATCAAAACACAAGGTGTAAATGTGATGATATCCGGTGGGATGGGCGGACGCGCAGTCGATTTTTTTCATCAATCCGATGTGAACGTAGCAACAGGTGCGAGCGGAACCGTGCAAGAAAGTTTGGATAATTATCTAAGCGGCAATTTGCGCGGAGATGCCCCCTGTTCTGAAAGTGTGGAGCATGGACATTAGCCCGTCTCGCGCGTGAATTTTGGCTTGCCCTCGTTATGGAATCAAAAAACCTGTCTTTCGACAGGTTTTTTTCTGTGGTGGCGAGAGTGGGACTTGAACCCACGACCTAAGGCTTATGAGTCCTCCGCTCTGCCAACTGAGCTACCTCGCCACAGCGGAGCATATATTACTATGGTCTCTTTTTTTTGTCAACGAAATTAGCGTACGCGCCGTCTCCATTCTTCTTTAACGTCTAGCTCTTTGATGCTAAGACCAGAATCAAGTGCAAGAAAATCAGTTAATAAACGGTTGAAAGTTGCCGCAGAATCAAGCATGGGGAAATGACCGGATTCTTCAAGAAGAATATGATGCCCCAACATAGACAACTCTCTTATCTGTTCTATGGTTGGCTGTTCAACAAGCTCATCTTTTGCACCATTAACTAAAAGACAAGGAGTATGCTGCTTATTAAGCATAGTATAAAGATCATTCGCAATAAAACCTCTTTGGGAGGCTAAAATCGCGGCAGGGTCTGCTTTTGTCGCATCCCCTAAAGCTGATTGAGCATCAGGGAAATCACTCGTCAGCCAATTTACCAGTTTATCGGTTGAATCTGAATATAAGCGTGAAGCAACCTGCTCTTTTTCTAGCGCACAATTGACTAACATCACCCGATCCACAATCTCTTTATGGGTGGATGCAAAATCAAGCGCAACTAAAGCTCCTAATCCATGCCCAACGAGCGCGATCTTTCCAATGCCCATTTCGTCAAGGAATGAGCGAACAAGCGCAGTCTGCGCTTTGACATCATATCTTTCTTCTCTATGAGCCGTATCCCCAAAACCCCAGAGATCAAGCGCATAGGCGCGATACGATGTCGAGGTGACTTGCATGGAGGATATCCAATATCTCCACGAGCCAACCCAACCGTGCAAAAAGATGACCGGGCGACCTCGCCCAAGCACCTCATAATGCACAATCGCATCGTCCAATAATACAACGCTCATTCTCTACGGTTACCTTTTCTACTTACCAAATTTTGCTAAAATTTCACCAACACGCGCAGTCAATTCATCTGGCGCAAAAGGTTTCAATAAATACTCTTCTGCACCTGCTTCCATACCTGTTTCAATTTCCGATTCTTGCCCTTTTGCCGAAAGAAAAACTACCGGCGTATCTACTAAAGCCGGTTTTGTTTTAATCACTCGGCAGGCATCATAACCTGTCATGCGCGGCATCCGCACGTCCAACAAAATCAGGTCTGGGTTTTCTTTTTCTGCTAACTCAACCGCTTCTTCACCGTTAGATGCCGCAGCAACCTCATGCCCCGCAAAACGAAGGGTAAAGGCTACCAAATCACGGATATCTCGTTCGTCTTCTGCTATCACTATTTTTGCCATTAAAGCCTCACTCAGACTTTTTATAGATAGGAAGGGTAAAGGAAAATGTACTGCCTTCTCCGACCTTTCCTGAACTTTCTATCCAAATACGCCCTCTGTGCATTTCTACCAATTGCTTGACAATGGGTAATCCCAATCCCGTTCCCGGTGTAGCAAGGACTAAGGGGTCTTCACCGCGATAGAAACGATCAAAGACTTGCGCCTGACCCTCAACTGCAATCCCCACACCGTTATCTTGAACATCAATCTGCACTTCATCTTTTCCATCAACTGCTCGAAGAGAAAGAATAATCTGCCCGTTTTTAGGCGTGTAATGATAAGCATTCTCAACGAGGTTATTGATAATTTGTCGTACTCGATCCGGGTCTGCATAGACAACAGGCAAATCCGATTCGACTTCAAGAGAGACCCCCATCGGCTTCTCCTCTTCCTGAGAGCGACGTAAAATATTCGTAATCACATCTTCAGCTATATCTTTCATCACAACAGGTTGCGGAGAAAGCGTAATTTTCCCCGATTCAAGTCGAGAAACATCGAGAAGGTCTGTCACTAAAATATTAAGTCGCTCTGTGTTACTGCGAATAATATCAAGGAAATGGGTTTGATTTTCAGTCAACGCACCTGCTGCGCCCATTAGAAGAATATCTACATAACCGCGAATGGATGTCATCGGAGTACGCAATTCATGGCTTACGGTCGCTACAAACTCTGATTTCAAACGATCTACTTCTACTTCATGAGTAATATCTCTAAAGATGGAGACCGTCCCCAAGAATATTTGATTGCTAAGCATCACGGGAGCTAAATGCACTAAAACGATGCGCCCGTCTTCTAGCTCTAATTGCTCGGCATAAGTATCGCCTTCTTGGTATACAGATGGATTTTCAGACCATTCGCGGATAATTTCGTCCCAGATATTTGCCGATTTACCAAAAAGACCACTAAAATCTTTCAATGTTTGGGTAGTAACCTTTTCGCTTTCTATATCCAAAATTCTTTCTGCAGAAGCGTTCAAGAAGCTGATTTGATTATGAGAATCAGTAACAAGAACACCATCCGCGACTGCTTCAAGGATTGCCTGTGAACGAGTAGCTTCTTCCTGTTCACTCCGGAGCATACTGCCTAAGCGTTCAGCTTGCTCCCGAATTAACTTGTATAAGTTGGCATTATTAATCGCAACAGCGACCTGACCAGCGATAACATTAATCAATTGAAGTTGTTCAGAGCTAAAGAAATTAACTTCGCGATTGAATACCAATAAAACACCAATAACATCCTCGCCAACCATCAAGGGAGCGGCAACTGCACTGCGATGTCGCTGAAGGTCAGATTCAAGATGAACCCAACGTTCATCCTGATCTAAATCGTCAATCAGAATGGCATCCCGATGTTCAACGACCCATCCGGCTAAACCCTCACCAATCTTAAGCGAGAAGCCCTTTTCACTACTCTTGGCTTCGGAGAGGTAACCATATCCTGCACGATAGTGAAGTAGATTATCATCAGGGTTGAGCAGCATGACCGTCCCCTGCTCCGCTCCCACCGTATCATTAAGCAAAGCAAGCGTCTTGTTAAGAGCCAAGTCAAGGTCAAGGCTGGATGAAACTTCCGTGAGAATATCCAATAAAGTCTTTGTATTCCGTTGTTCTCTCTCAAGTTCTGCAGTACGTTCAACGACACGTTGTTCCAACGTTTCGGTAAGACGCTGTGTCTCAGCAAAGAATCGCCCGTTTTGGATCGCGATAATCGCTTGGTTACTCAAGGTACTCAAAATCTGCTGATCATCTTCGGTATAAATCCCATTCTGGGTACTTTGTGCAACAAGAACACCGGCAATCTGCTCGCCTGTTCGCATTGGAACTGCCAAAATTGAAAAAGGCGTTTTTGCTTGCGCATAAACCGATGAACCAAAAGGTTTAATATCCACAACGTTTTGAAGAAGAATTTCTTTTCCAGTCGAAATCACTTCCCCAATGGGATTTGAATCCAGTGGAATTTCCGACTCTGGCAAAGGTTGATTCTGAACAATATGATGAACACTTTTAATCCTGTTCTCTTCTTTACTAAAGAGCGCAATTTCAAAAGACTCCACAGGCATCAAGCGACTGGCCGCTTCGTAAATCGCGTGGTAAATCTTTTCCGATTCAAGATTTGCGCTCACTTCAGCACTCATCACATTCAAAACTTCCAGTCTCTCGGCTGTAGATAAAGTCGACTGATAAAGACGCGCATTTTCAAGGGCAACGGCAGCCTGTCCGGCAAAGGTTGCGCCAATTTGGATATGTGTCAGCGTATAGAAGCCCGATTCTTTCTTATCCAGTGTGGCAATTCCAATCACTTCTCCCTTAGAGAGAAGAGGCATCCCCAACCACGACAAATACTCTGCCTCGCTAACAATCTGGAAACGCTCATCCTCTCGCATATCAGGAACTGAAATGGCTTTTCCTGTACGAAGCACTTCCTTCAAGAGCACACCCTCTTCCGCTAAGTTAGATATATTGACATCTGCGCGATTATCAGCAAATCCGCGAGCTGTGGCTACTTGAAGTTTACCTCCGTCATAAAGCCAAAGTGTCGCTCTATCATAGGGGATCACGCTCTCTAATTGGCTCAACAAAGAGGGGATTAATTCTTCACTTTGCAAACTTGAAGTAATCGTAGCGGTCACATCAGTTAGGGATTCTAGTTGCGTAGCACGCTCTTTGGTAGATTGGATCAAACGCAAGTTTTGGAGAGCCAAAGCAACTTGCTGTGAAAGGGAGAGCAACAGAGTTTCATCTTCTTTTTTGAAAGCACCTGTTTTATTAAAATTATCTAAAACCAAAACGCCCAAACAATAATCACCTGTTTGGATTGGCACCAATAAACTCGATATTGGCAACCTGCTACCAGTCGCTTGGCGATAGAGCAAAAGCTGAGAAGCGGAAAGGGTATAGTCTCGCGTAAAATTAACTTCATCTACATGGCGAGGTTCTCGTTTTGCAAAAACACTGCCAGGCAAAGCCTCACCAAAACGATAGGAGATTTTCTCCATACTCGCATTATTAGCGTAATTCTGAACAGCCTCAGGGTTAAGACGCTCTGTTACTTCGTTCCAAAGCAGCACAATACCGGCATGAGCCGCGGAAATCACCTGCAACGAACTCTTGAGAAGAGCTTCCATAATACTGGATGGGCCCAAATCGCCCAATGTTCGGCTGAAATCAAGCAAAAGATTAACTTCTTGAAGTCGCCTACGAACGGAAGTGAGCAAATGAATATTTTGGAAAACCACCGAAGACTGGCGAGCAATCTGATAATAAACTTGTTTATCTTCGTCCGTCAGCATAGGCAGAGGTTCTCGGCTCACAGCCAACACTGCCGCAACCGTATTGCCTTCTACCTTAATCGGCAACGCGATAAAACTCTTACTTTGCAACACACTAAGCAAAGGAGCCTCGCGCCATTCATCATTCTCATCCAAATTCATAACCAGCATAATTTCGCCGGTTTGTAAACAAGCACGTAGCGGATTTCTCTGACCAAATAAAGCATCCGGATTAATTGTGCGAGGCACATCCCCCATCGTATGCAATAACTGAGGTCCTTCGGGAGTCTCTTCCGCTACAAAAGCGGTCATCATCCCCATATGCGTCAAAATTTCACGACCCAAAGCCTGTAAAGCAGAGGATGCATCCAACTGCCGACTAACCGATTCTGCGATCTGCATCCCCGCTTGAATACGGTATGAAATTCGGTCAAGATTCTGAATCGTAATCGTTTGCTCTAAATCTTTATGCAATAAAATCGGCAAATCGTTTTGGCTGATGCGCAATAAACGCTGCTGCCGCTCAATTCCAGAAGATAGTGCGCTTACTCTATCTTGGTATTCCGACAAACGTGCCTGACTGCTAATAACCAAAGAGGCTTGTGCGGCAAAAACTTCAAGGGCTTCTACAGTTGTTAGATCAGGCGCAACCCCGTCACGAGGGTTATCTAGGCTAAACATGCCTAGCGGATTATCATATTGATCCTTGAGAACAAGGATAAACATATCCTCTGTACGCCAAGCATTTTTTACTTCATCCACATATTCTTTTTCCAAGTTCACAACATGGAAATCGCTTGGCATAATAGGAACTTTATCAACAGGAATATAATAGGCATTCCCAATTTTAAACTCAGGTTTCATTAGTAATTGAACGCTCGCAAAAGGCTGTTCACGCTCTTGAAGGGCAATCAAGTTTGCGTCAGAAAGCCCAACTCCCGTAACACGGCGCATCATACCGGACACTGCATCAAAAACGCTAACCAAGACCACGTCAAAGGGCGTTGCCTTCCGAATCCCGCGAGAAATAATCTGTAAAGAATCCACAAGAGATTGTTCAATTTCGAGCGAAGTAGTTGTATCCAAAAGGCTAGAAAGTGCCTCCGCGCGACGTTCAAGCAGATGCCCATGTCGAACCTGCTCTTCATAGTTATATGCGTTCCCCATCGCTATTGCGGCTTGCACAGCCAAAGTTTGCACCACTCCCAAAGTTTCCTCATCAAAATGATGGGGCGACATAGAATGCAAATGGAATAACCCAACCGTTTTGCCCTGATAAGCAATTGGGGCGACTAAGGCAGAGCGAACGCCCTCGTGGCTGGCTGGATACTCCCCTTCATCAACATCTTCAACGAGAAGCGGATTACCGCTATGCACTACCTCCGCTTCAATTTCCGTTAATGATGCACCTGTCGCACATCCCAACGCAAGAATACTCTTCGGCAGTTTACCCTCTTCAACCGGATTCTGGTCAAAAATCGTGATTGTGCCACAATCGGCTTTCGTGGTTCGTAAACCTTCTTCGTAAACAACCTGCAATAAATGCTTTAAGTTAAGACTCCCACTCAGCTCTCGATTTACACGTGAGAGAGCCGTTAATTGTTCAACACGCAAACGCAGATTTTCGTCTGTTTGCTCCGAAACCTTTGATGTCTCTAGCGCAACCGCTAATTGCTCCGCAACAGTAAACGCAGATTGCAAATCGTAACGCGTAAAAAATTCTGGCTGACGGCTGAGAAGCATCATCTCACCAGCACCACGCTCTCGAATAACAATCGGCACAACCAAAGCCGATACCATTTCTGACGCAGTAACCAACGGACGATAGAAGCCTAAAACGCGTTCATCTATTTGCAAATTACCCGAAAGAAACGAGCGTTGGCTACTTGTTACCGTAAAACGGTATTGGGGGTCATCAATATAGAGCTTTTTGAATTCTTCTATTTCTTTGTCATGATTACCATAGATTGATGATTCATGAGCGATTAAGGCTCCTTCATCATCGTCCAACAAAAAGACAATCGCAGAATCCGCTTGAATTAGTTGTACCAATTCTCGCAAAGAGAAGTGAATCGTCTCTTCAATAGTAGCAGAGGAAGAAACCAAACTGGCTACCCGCCGCATCGTCTCTGCTCGGCGAGCGCGCTGACGTGTTTGCTGCACAAGATTCGCATTATCAATAATTGTTGCGGCTTGATTAGCAACAACATCCATCAAATGCAATTCGTTTTTCGTAAACTCTCGCACACCCTGTGTATGGTTAGAAAGTTGCAAATATCCTAAAAATCGTCCACTCGAAACGAGAGGGATAAGAGCCGATTCTCGCAAGCTGGCAGCTTGTGCAATATTATGGATACGTAACTCTTCCCATTTTTCATCGGTCTTGGCATCCTGCGTAACAATCGTTTTTTGCGCTTTAATGATATTGCTCGCGGGACTATCAACGGCAATTTCTGTACGATAAATATCAACAATATGAGAGGGGATTCCCTCAAAGGGATTTTGCCCTTCTAAAACACGGCGATCTTCATCATAGAGTAAGAATCCCAGCGTTTTAATCGCAAAGAGTGGTTGAATACTATTGACTAGCGCGGCAAAAAATTCTTTTCTATTCTGCAAAGAACCAGCTGATTGCGCTAAATTAGCCAAACCAGAGAGTTCCATTGCTCGCCGCTGTTCATTTTCGTAGAGTAAGGCATTCCTGATAGCAACCGCAGCTTGTCCTGCAATCAGTTGGAGAAGACCAAGGTCTTCTTGTGAATACGCATCTGCCGCAATTTGCCCCACTTCTAATAGACCAACAAGTTCTCCGCCCGCTTGAAGCGGGATACCTATATAGGAACGAATAGGATATTGGTCTGTTTCTTCAAGGAAACGAATTCCCTTATGTTTTTGCGTGTCAGAAACAAATAAAGGCTTCCCTTGCTCTGCAATATAGGGGGAATAATTGCCAAAACGGGTATTAGCACTACTTTCAAGATAAGAAACCCCATTTCTCATCCCAAAGCGGTATGAGACAAAAATTTGACTTGCTTGTTCCCAAACCTTAACTTCTAAAATATCTGCTGGAACCAACCTTTCGACATTTTCAATCACCGCTTTCAAGGTGGCATCTAAATTCAAATTCTCAGCAATTGCTTGCCCAAAATCTGTGATGATGCGTAAAACAGAACCAGAGACATCTTGAGCATCCGCGAGACCAGAGCTAAGTTCAGGTTGACGCAAAGAAAGCAGAATAACAGGGTCTGCCCCCGGGATTTGATAGGAAACACCTTCGATTAATCTTCCCCCGATTGAGAAACGCATCTTTCCTTCAGATACGCATAACTTCCAAAAAACATCACTGGGACGTGTACGGCGTGCTAATCGTTCAAGATTTGGCGTTTCATTTTCTGTCAGCCCAAATAATTTTTGAGCCGCGGCGTTTATATAATCAACCCTACCGCCTGAATGGATTAATAGAACTGCATCTTCGTGGTCTGGCATTTCTGCCAAAGGATTTTTAATCGCGGCTTGCCAAGAGGACTGTGAACGCAAAACCCAACGCGTTAAAGCCCAAATTAGCGCGGTTAACGCCAATCCAAATGCCACAAGAATTAATCCAGATTGAATTCCAGTATCCACAGTGGATTAAAACCCTTATGCTTCGGTTGTTGTATCTTGACGACGCGCTTCTGCCGCCATTTCGGTAATTTCTCGAATATCTGCGAAACGATGTTCTTTTGGCGAAACTACGCCCGCGGATATCTCCATGAGCGGCGATTTATCCATCTCGCCAGCAGCATTTGTAGTTTGAATAAAACCTTGCTCCCGATCCATAAAGTTGTAATGAGTTTGCACTTCTTCGTTAAAACGTTCTTTAATCACTGTTTTGATCTTCGATGCGGATTCGCCCGTTGAGATGATGATGAAGTTATCGCCCCCAGCATGACCGATAAAGTCATTTGGCGAGCCATATTCATCAACAATTTCGCCAAGCAACATCGCGGAAAATCGTAAAACATCATCTCCGGCAACAAAGCCGTAAACATCGTTAAACGCCGAGAAGTGGCTAATGCGCAAATCCATCAACGCCCAACCATCCTCGCGAATAATGCGGCGAAGCTGCTCTTCAATCAAACGTCCAGCCGGTAGCCCGGAACGGGGATCAGTGAGGCTCTCGCGCTCGGAGCGGCGAATTGCACCTTGTACACGCAATTTCAGTTCTTCGATATCGAAAGGTTTGGTGATGTAGTCATCCGCGCCTAACTCTAATCCTTGTAGCTTGTCGCTGCGTTCATCTTTTTGAGTCAAGAAGATGACGGGGATATGACTGGTACGCGTACTGGTACGCAAGTTACGGCAGACTTCATACCCATCAATATCTGGAAGCATAATATCTAAGATAATCAGGTGAGGTAAAACTTGCCGGGTTTTCTCAAGCGCGTCATATCCTCGAAGGGCAACGTCAACATCGTAGCCCAAGCCGCTGAAATAAATTTTCAGCATATTCGAGATATCGGGGTCGTCTTCTACAACCAAAAGGCGGGCTTTTCCCATAGGGAACCTCCAAAGGTTTGATTAGCGTCTATAAAAGACACTTTTGAGCAAAAAATATTCTATTTCAGGTAAAGCGATATAAATATCGCATACAATTTATTTATTCGTTTTTTTGCTTTTCTCTTGCCGCACTACGCCGTACGGCTTCGATTTGTTCTGGGGTGATTTCTTTTTCAAAAGAGCGAAAGCCGCTCAAACGAAATCCGTGTTTTTTTGCGATTGCTGTAATTTCATCTACGCGCTCGCGCGTGATTTCTTTTCCTAGCGTGTAATCTTCAAAACGACCTTCTAAAGTCAAAGCCATTGTTTCTGCCATACAGGCATACGCTTTGCCCTCAGGAAAGCCAAAGTCGAAATGGAAATCAACAGTCCCGGGGATGTCAACCATCCCGCCGTCTATCACTAATATATCATCTCTTGCCGCGGCTACCATTGCAGAAACATCACGAGGTCTTGCCACGTCGCAGACCACGCTTCCAGCTTTGAGATGTTCGGGATGAATCACATCTTCATCGACCGCGCTTGTGACCGTCAGAACGAGATCGGCATCTGCTAAAAGGGAGAGATCGGTACTAGAAAGCAATTCCGCGCGAGATGAAACATCCAACTTAGCTTTTAGTTTTTCTAAAGGTTCTATATGCCGACCCAAAAGGTAAAGTTTTTGGACATCATCTGCCAAAAGCTCAGTACAAACTCGACCTATCGTTCCGCCCGCACCCACAACGGCTGCCGTTGATTGAGCGAGGTCTATCTCCATCAGCTTTGCGGCTTCGCGGAGGGCTTCTACCGCGATCGAGATTGTATACGCATCACCGGTTGTGACGGGGATATCTAGCCCTTTAGCGATGGTGATACCCGCATCGCCGACAACGGAGGTAAACGCGCCCAGCCCAAGCATTTTTGCGCCGAGTTTCTCTGCCATGCGACCGGTCTGTATAATTTTACGATAGACTGTCTTCTCTGGCAAACTCAACATGCGGCGGGGCGTGTAAGGGCAGGCGATAAACCAGCCTTTGATTTCTTTCCCTGTCGTTTCAGAACGGATTCCTTCAATTTCCGAGAGGTAAATCGGCGGAAAAAAGGTTGAAAAAAAATCAATTTGCCTTTCGCTGAGAATTCGCCCTAAAAAGGGAAATTTACGACTTACATCTCGCTTGGGATTGATGGGGTGAATGATGAATGCGAAACTGTCCATTTACCAAGATTCTATCTCATCTTCGTCTTTGTGATAGGGGGTTTCGTGCAAATGCCCCAAACGTAAACCATGATGATCGCTTTCTTCGAAGGAGATATTCTTATCAATCAGACGACGGTCTTTTGTCGCAGCTAAAATCACATCCGATTCAATGGTGCGCGCGGGATAAACAATCATCCCTGAACCAATTCGACAGTTATGCCCAACACAACCGCCCAACACGGGGCGATTCGCATTTTTTAATTCACCGTTACCATCCATCGCACGAATCGGGGCGGGGATTAAATTGTAGTCAGTAAACGTAGAGCCTGCACCAATGAAAGTATTTCGTCCGATTACACACATTTGTAAGCAGGTATTTTGCGCAACCATGCTATTTTCCATAATGCTCGTCATAAATAATGCCGCTTTGAAGGGCAAAAAAGTGCCGTCCCCAACCACAGAAAGCATCACTTGCACATCTTGTGAGATATTGACCTTATTCCCAATAATCGAATTTTCAACTACCGCCCCTGCACCGATCGTAACATCATCACCGATAATTGTAGGACCATGAATCACCGCTTTGGGATCAATCGTGCAGTTCTTGCCAATCTGCACCAACTCAGAACATTCCAAGACCTGCCGCCCTTCAAAAAGAGCTTTGCTCAACACTTTAATCTTAAATTTTAGATCTTCTTCGAGCCTTTTTTCAACTTTAACGCCACTTGAAAAAACACCGAAAACAACATCGGCGATAAAGATATGCACCCAAGAATCAATCGCAATCAAAGAACGAACCGGCACATGAAAAACCAAATCACCCGAATCGCTCGCCATATAAGTAGGCACACTATAATAGCCCACTTCTTTGGCTTCCATATTCACAATCAGTGGGCGCGCATCCGCGACCGGTCCGTGCGGGTAATACCAAAGATCGGCGAGATATAAATTCCCCGCGGGGGTATAAGAAGTAGAAAGGGGGAACGCGTGTTCTTTAAAAGCCGGTTCTTCCACACGAAACGCCGCCCTGCAAGCACGTCCATGCCCTCTAGCCATTTCTATAAAAGTATCAATATAACCTTGATCGAAGAAAAGATTATTCCGATAAACAATCATTTCCTCGTGCATCTGCGGGAAATTTTCCCCCACCCGTAACTCGCTCGTTTCGGTCGTATATTTTGAGAGAACTCGCTCCTGCAAATTATACAGAACCTCATTATGAATACGCAAATCTCGCGCAGGTTCACCGAAGGGATGTATCAATTTTGGGGCAGGCAAAATAACTCGTCTCATAGAAAATAAGCAACCTTAACTCAATTTTAATAGGCTTTTCTTAGGAGAGTATCTTACCACTACTTCCTTCTCATAAGCAAAATTCAAAAGAAAAAGCCTCCCAAAATAACAGCCGCTATCGTAATTGTTAAGTTATCTACATCTTTAAAAGGAAGGGATTCGACCAACATCACGCCGAATGCGATAATTGCGGTAGGCAAAGCAAAATTTGTGGATGAAAAACCAGATACGCCCGCGTACCCGTAAATTGAGAGGACAAAAAGAGCAAGGAACCATCCTCCTACAAATACCGCTAAAGACCCGGCAACCGACTTCTCTTTACTCCACGGCAGCTTCGGTGATTTAACGCGCCGCCCAACCACATCCGCGATCCCATCCCCGCCGCACATCAGCATCAAGGCAATAATCCCAATCGGGGAATCTTTCCAAAAGATGAGAGTCATCAAGACGAAGATAATCCCATAATAAAGCGGACCGCGTAAGATCTCCTTCGGGTCGCCCGTGCGGGACATGGCTTTAACGGAGGCTTCATCTTTGAGGATCCCCAAACCGATGAGAGCAAATTGTACGGTAATCGCGAAGGGAACAAGAGCCGCCATCCAACGCGCGGCAGGACTATTGTCAAAGAGCAGCCAGCAAAAGACGAAAACGGGACCTGTACCGATATGGATAATTTTGCGGCTCAAGCGCGATTCTATCCATCCACGATGTGCGAAAAAATCCATCAGGCGCAAAAATCCTAAAGACGCGGCAAAAGTGATGATGAGAGCAATCCAGTTATTCATAAATTTTCCTCTATCGCAATTCTTTCCCAAAGGGGAATAATGCCAAGGGGATTAATTTGAAATGTTGCTTTGCAAAAGGCAAGCCGATGATGGTAATCCCCAAAACAACCCCATGTACAAAATGAGACACGGCGATTTCCCAGCCAAAAAGAATTGCCCAGAGAATATTAAAAACCATATTGAGTGTACTCCCCGCGTCCTCCATTTCGACGATTTCGCGCCCAAAAGGGGACATCGTGGCGATACCCAATTTCATCGCCTGCGTCCCAAAGGGAATACCGATAATGGTCAGCATTGTTAGCAACCCACCGAGTATATAGCCCATACCTGAGACAAATCCGCCAAAAATAAGCCAAATTATATTTCCGAAACAACTCATTAGATTTCTCCTATTTAAAAAATTACAACACAAGGTATCGCAAAGGGAAAAAAGTTTACGAAAGAATTGTATACGAGAAACTCCCTTTTTGTAAGATGTCAAAAGTATAGAGCATATTTTTTAACACGAATAGCTTGAGCGTAATTCATCAAATCGCGTTCATTTGCTTTTCAAACAGAGTACAATATCCGCATGACAACACCTCCGACTCTCACCCCTATTTCCTCACACGGCTCTTGCTACGTTTGCGGCACAGAAAACCCTCATGGCATCGGGCTGACATGGTA
>JAOZOM010000525.1 GCA_029933275.1 Anaerolineales bacterium
GGCGCAGGCGGATAATCCCATTAACAACACCATACCCAAAATAAATAATTTTTTCGTCATGATTCTTTCTCCTTTTCTCTTTTGAGAAAATAGTTAATTCGTGCGGATCGTCCGCACGATATTGAGTTCCACAATATCCGAGTTGAAGTAAATTTTGCTGTAGCTCACAACTTGATTTTCCACCGTGTAGATTGTGGAGCGGACACTGAGAACAGGTGTGCCAGTTGCGAGACTAAGATATTGTGAAATTTTAGAGGGGAGGGCTGTCGCACGGATACTGGATTGAATTTGGTGCAGTCGTGTATCGAGTGCGGTAGCGAGTAAATCGACCATATTGCCGTCAAAAATTTGCCAATTAAGGTTTCCTGCATTAATAATTGGGGAAAAATAGTCTTCAACATAGATAGCAGCTTGTTGGTCGGCAAGCACAATTCGTTTAACGCAATAAATTTCCTGCTCAACCGTGCTATTGATAACATCAGAAACATCTGCTGAAGGTTGCGAGAGTCCCGCCGAGATTGTCTTGAAGTTTGGCGTATAGCCAACGTTTTGAATAATTTGAGCAAAGGGCGCAAAATCATTGAGCGAGTCGCGAATGAGAGGTGGTTGAGCGATAAAAGTGCCAATCCCATGCTTGCGGATGATAATCCCCTCGCTCTCTAAAGAAATATAGGCTTCTCTTAACGTATTCCGACTCGTCCCTAGTATTTTGGCGATTGCCGCTTCAGCGGGGAGTTGAGCGTTGCGTCCAAGTTGATTTTGGCTAATATAATTCAGCAAACCTGATTTGACTTGTTGCAAACGTGTGTGTGTATGGATGTTCATGCGTGCCTATTTTTGAAAAGAGATTGGACGTCCAACCTTTAAGTAGAAGTATAAAGAAAAAAGAAAATTTGTCAACAAATTTTAAGGTTAATATGGACTCCATTCTCAAAATTACAGATTACCAAAGTTAAAATGCACACTATGCGTCAACGCCGTTTTTATTTTTTCAAAACCCTTCTCTTGCCAATCCTCCCGCCTTCGAGTATCCTTCATTCGGGAGTGGTTAAGTCCCGGTGGGCTTCCCGGTCTTCAACATCGGTGACGGGTCG
>JAOZOM010000526.1 GCA_029933275.1 Anaerolineales bacterium
GAGAAATATAGCCCGCCGGGCCACTCGGTGCTGGTATAAAACTGATAATGACGCAATTCTTCGCCGCGATATAGCACCACCGAAGTCCCTTTGGCGGCATAACCGTATTTATGGGTGTCGGCAGATATCGAGGTCACGCCACGCAAGCCAAAATCAAAGGGCGGGACATCGTATCCCAGCTTCTGCGCCCAGGGGAGCACAAATCCGCCCAAACAAGCATCGGTGTGGAATCCAATCCCGCGCGCATAAGCCAATTCCGACAACTCTTCGATGGGATCAATAATCCCATGCGGAAACGCGGGAGCCGAGCCGACTATCACAATCGTATTGCGCGTAATTGCTTTACGGGTGGCGTTCACATCGGCTTTGAAATTCTCGTCAACGGGGATGCGAATCATCTTAATCCCGAAGTATTGCGAGGCTTTGTCAAACGCGGCATGAACGGTGGTCGGGACAATCATCTCCGGTTTTTTGATGCCACGTTTCGCCCGCGCATAATCGCGATAAGTTTTCATCGCCAGCAAAATGCTCTCCGTCCCGCCCGATGTGACCGTGCCGAAAATGCCGGTTTTCGAATCGGTATTTCCCTGCGAACCGAGCATATTCGCAGTCATCGCCACGATTTCAGCTTCAAATTTGGCGGTGCTGGGCCAAATATCGGAATGAAGCGGATTGCTCTGCGAGTTGATGGTATAAACTTTATTTAGAAAATCAATATGCTCTTGGTCGCCATTATAGACTGCGCCGGAGACAAACCCCTTCTCCCAACGGGAGGCTTCAATATCATACAAAGATTGCATATCTGTGAGAATTTTCTCTTTATCGCGCCCTTTGGCGGGGATGGCGGAAAAAGTATCGAAATCACCGCGATAAGGTTTCAGTGAATCTTCCAAGTCGCCAAGAATGCCATCATATTCGCTTTGAATTTGTTCTTGCACAAAAGGAATTTTCCGCAACCCGCGTTCTAAAACTGCCATAAGGCGAGGGGGAAGCCAGTCGAGTTTATTGATGAGTTCCATTGGATCCATAGTTTTTTCTCGTTTTCTAAAACGTGAAACGTAATGTGTATTTTCACGTTTCACTCTTCACTTT
>JAOZOM010000527.1 GCA_029933275.1 Anaerolineales bacterium
CTTGTTTTGCGTAGGTTTTTGAATAGTCCTTATACATAAGATTAGGCGCGACTAGATTGTCACTCAAAATCGGGAGAGCTTCACGCGCAATGCGATTAGCAGTTAAAAATTGGTTAGCCATCTTGTTTTCCTTTATTTATTTCGTTCCGCCATCTTTCGGTCGAAAAACTCATCGTCTGATAGGTTTTCATCGTCAGCCTGAATGCTCTCGGCTTGTGGGTTAGGCGGGGTTGATTGTAAATTCTCTTTTGGACTTCCAAAATTATTAGGGTATTTAGCTTTAATTGGGTCAAGTTGCTCATTCAGTCCTACGAGTTTTCCTTCTACCCGTGAGATTTTCGCAACGTCTACATGAGCCATTGCGCCGACAGCATCGTTTGCGCCATATTCGATAATGCCAAGTTTTATGTCAGCGAGTAGTAAATCTTTTTCGTGGCTTGCGTTCGCTTCTGTGTACTTGGCTTGCAAGGTTTCTAAATCAGCTTTGAGTGTATCACTCTTGCCAACCTTCTTCTGCAAATCTGCTAGGTCGGTATCGCGTCCTGCTAGGTCATTTGTGAGCGCGGTTACTTTCGCTTCCATCGCCTCAAATTTGCCTTTTGCGACATATTGACCTTCTGCGAGATTAGCAAGTTTTACCTTGTCGTTATCTTTTAGCTTTTCGGCAACTTGGCTATAAAGCTCTTCGCCTAAGTGTTCTTTCAGGAATTCCATTTTTTTCTCCATTAGATTTTTTATAATAGCGGTCGACTCCGCTTTGATAGGGTTTTGACGAAAAGCCCCGCCAAATTGGGCAAATTAAAAAGCCGCAACTCGTGACGACTTGCCCGTATCGGGTTTATCGTACAAATTGCGGCTTCGTTTTCAGTTCAGCCAGTTATTTGACTGATTTCATTATAGCACAAAATTCTTATAATTTCTTCGGCTCAATTTGCGGTATCAATAATGTAATCTTCTCATAGTTCCCACGCCGTGCCTGTCTCACCGCCTCGCGCATATCCTTTGTGTTGTCCATGTCAAGAAATTTCTCACATTCGTCGACTACAGCGAGAGCGCGGGCGCGGCGGGACAGCATAAGGTCTCTAAATA
>JAOZOM010000528.1 GCA_029933275.1 Anaerolineales bacterium
AATCTTGGGCGTTGAGTTCCGTCTCACGCACCATCGCGCGCAAAGCGGAACTTTGGCGCAAACGGCGCGGGCGGGATTTTAGGTTTAGGGTCATTTTCTCTCCATATTTTCTAAACACGATGGTCACGAAGAAACACAAAGAAAAACTTTGTGACTCTTTGTGCGCTTTGTGTTAAAAAATTATGCAATACGCATTACGAAACACGTTTTTCGTGTTGCGTATTCCGTAATGCCTTTACCAATCCATCAGTCGTATATTCTTCTGCTACGACAATCGGCGAAAAACCGGCTTCTAGTGCGGCTTTTTCGGTGACGGGACCGATGCAGGCAAAAAGCGGATTATTCGGTAAATTTAATGGGTCTAATCCGGCTTTTTTTGTTAAATCTACAAAATTATTTACTGTAGAAGGGCTGGTGAATGTGACCACGTCCACGCCCTTTTGCAACGCGGATAAACCGACTTCGTCAATCTCCGCGGGAAGGGTTTCATAAATCGCAATCTCGTGGACAATTCCGCCCGCACGCATAATCTCTCGCGGGACAATCTCGCGGGCAACTTTGGCGCGGGGGAGCAAAATCCATTTGCCGCGCAAATCGCCTAATCCCGCTAGCAGGGATTCACCGACATATTTTTCGGGGACGAAATCAACGTCCACGCCGCGTGACCTGAGGGTTGCTTCCGTTTTTGAACCAATTGCGGCGATTTTTGCAGCGTTACCCTCACCTCTCCCCCATCTCCCAAAGGGGGAGGGGAATCTGTTGAAGAAGACCTCCACCGCGTTCGTAGACGAGAAAATCAGCCAATCGTATTTTTCGATTTCCGCTATCGCCTTTTCTAGTGCGCTCAAATCCTCCAACGGGCGAATTTGGATGGTCGGAAAGAATATCGGCGTGAATCCCACCTCCGCAAGAGCTTTGGCGAAGGATTGGGATTGTTTACGGGAGCGAGTGATTAAAACTTTTGAGATTTTAGACATAAGACATCAGACTTTAGCTAAACTGCGTTGCACCTAAAAGGTGCATTGTAGTTCTTTTTTATAACAAATCCGAAGTGCAACGCATCTTTTAAGATGCAATGCACTTCTAGCA
>JAOZOM010000164.1:0-2205 GCA_029933275.1 Anaerolineales bacterium
ATGCGCTCATTCAGGGAAGCAAAATTGAATTGGATTCTGCGCCTGAAAAGAGAGCATTGCCCGATCATTGGTAGGGGCAAAAAGTCTACCGAAAAACGTAAAAAGTCCTGTAGCAAAAGTGTAAAAACCCCCATGTAAAAACCCTGTTAGAAGGGCCAAGGGGGATGGGTTTTTACATTTGGTCGAGAAGGGAAAAACTAAGGGGGCACGCGTGATTTTTACAGGAGAAATGTCAGAGAGTATTTTTTCAATGTGGCGCATTTCCTGCTCACGCCAGACCTTGGCTTGAGTGCAGAACTCAAGCCCAAAACGCGTGCGCCAACGGTTATTTATCCTTTTGGAGAAAGAACGGAATGATGAACGATGAACTACGAAATATCCTAGAAAGCAGTCCGGCAAAAATGCAAGCACTCTTTAGCTGTCAATATGCTGGCATAACTACGCTCGATTTGGCTATCCAAGAGGTACGGTCAGAGCAACTAAGAGACCGCTCGATAAGAAGCGGACTGGCTTGGCTCGCTGCGCCACCCTTGAACACCTTTCAGCCAGCTCTAAAGGTGGCGCAACCCCGACTACTTGGTTGCACGGGCAGACCGGAGAACGTCTACCTGCTTACAGAATTTGGCGCAGAAGTACTCAACGAATTGTTGAACGGGTTGCGAATAAAAGCCCCCAGCCCGCGCAATGAATTGGATCTAACGCATCGCTATCTCTGTCTAAAGGTTTTTGAGCGCGCGAGAAGTGGCGAGATGGAAGCGAAGATTGAATACTCATTAGAAAACCACGCGCAAAAAGTCCGCGCAGACGTTTTTTTAGAACAGGCAGGGCTACATATTGCCGTTGAAGTGGAGCAAAAACTACCGCGAAAGAATTTGAACCGGGCAGTACGAAAGTTTGTGAATTGGAAACGCTATATCGAAGAAAGTGGGCAATCCGGACAATGGCGTATTTATCTGCTTTTCAACGTGAGAAAGAGAGAAAGAAGAACCGTAATACGTTCTTGGCAGGAAGCACTCCATAAAGCTGAACAAGAAGTTGGCATTTTGCCTTTTTCGGTACTCTATTTCACATCTAGCGATTTGCTTGGGAAATCGTCTTTATCACAAACCCTCATCGAAGCGGAATTCTTAGATAAATTGGATGAAGAGCTTGATAAGCCGGATGTGGAAATCACCGAAGAGAAACCGGAAGTTTTACCGAACTATATAAGCCCCAAGCTCTACACCGATTTTGAGATGGCGATGGATAGGGTCCGCAATGCGAAACCAGATCAAGGATTTTTCCCCCTAATTGAATTGGCATCTCTTATTCATCAAGCCTCCTTTTCTGCCGGTAGTCCCACGATTACGCGTGCCGTTTTTCCTTGGGCATCTATTTGGCTGATGCGCCGCTATCTTGATGACCCTTGGATGGAGCCCGTTAAGACAAAGCTGCGGGAAGAATTCAAGAAAATGCGTAAACGAAATCTGGGGGTGATTATGTTGCGCGAGACCATGACCGGTTTATTTTGGGATACTTTGCTTTTCCATCACGGATTAGGACGTGGCGGGGCATTAAGAGCGGTTTTTCAAGTGCCGGATTTTCAAGACCTGACTTCCGATTTTCGGGTGGAAGTCTTAATCAGCAATGGTGTGCAAGGCATTAGGAGAGCGGAGCAGACAAGGGCTTTGAGCTGGTTTCTGTCCAGCCTTTATTTATATAGAGAAAAGTTGGGATTAACAACGCCAAAAGGAGAGCAACGATGAGCAATTCCCCGCCTATATTGCAAGATTTTATAGGACATTTGAAGGAAGAAGGCTTCTCAGCCTTTACGCAACGCGGTTATGAAAACGATTTGCGCCATTTTATTCGCAAGTTCGAGGAAAGAAATGGAGAGAGTTTCTCCGTAGAGGGCGTAACGCCGCTGGATATTCTGGAAGATCGGGCATATCTGCAAGATGAGAAGGGGCTGAAGGCAAATTCAGTGAACAGGAAACTATCTTCTCTTTCGGCTTTCTTCCGTTGGGCAGTGGAAAGCGGACTAATTCAGGTCAATCCAGCTCGGAATATCAAAGCGGTACGCCAAGGTCAATCCGCCCCGCGTTGGCTGGATAAGCGAGAGCAATTCTCCTTATTGAGAACGATTGAAAAGGATGTGCAACTTGCCCTGTTGAATTACCCAAAACGCTGGCGGACGCGGCAACGGGACGCTTCCATCGTGCTGAC
>JAOZOM010000164.1:2305-4259 GCA_029933275.1 Anaerolineales bacterium
CGCATTTTGGCTCGTTACGGGCGAAAAGCGCAGATAGAGAAATTCACCCCGCATATTTGTCGCCACACTTTTGCCAAGAATTTAGTCAATCAGGGTGTCAGTTTAGAGAAGATCGCGATGCTTCTTGGGCATAGCAATTTAAACACCACCCGCATCTACATTACACCCAGCCAGCACGACCTTGAATTAGCAGTTGAAAAATTAGAAATATAAAGGAGTAAACACCATGTTATTTAAAACGACAGCCGCCGAGAGCAATTCGGCGGCTACCAAAAGCAACATCATGATGGTATTCATGTCTGCGCGCAATTATAGCATAAAAATAGGGGCGTTTTTCTTGTACGACATTATTCCGGGGGGGAAATCATGCTGAGTGAGAGAATGCAGATACAAGCCATCGCCGATCGTTTGGCAGGATTTGAGACCACCGCCAGGGCAATGGACTTCAAAGGTCCTTGGCAAGCCTGTTGGCGTAATATGGACAAAGCAAAGCCTGGAGAAGAACAAAATGCCCTCCAAGAAGCACTCGCCGGTTTCCCGGATGCGGAAGGCAATCTGCAAAAGATACTGGCAACGCGTCCCGGCTACCAGCCTAAAATCCTTTCTTTGGCGGAAATCGCAAAGGATCTCTCCGCCATAGAATGGGTTTGGAAGGGGAAAATTGCACGCGGCTTTCTAACGGTTTTAGGGGCATCGCAAGGAAGCGGCAAATCTTTTGTTGCAATGGATTTTGCATGGCGCATCATCCACAATATAGGCTTTCCGGACGGCGCGCCCATTATCCGTCCGGGCGCAAATATCATCTATGTAGACGGAGAAATGGTGCCGCAAATCGCCAATGAGCGCGCCAAGAATTATGAACTGGACAGCTCAAAACTCTTTCTCATGCTCCCCGATGAAGGCGAAATGCTCGATTTGGGCAAAACGCATTATCAGGATCGCCTATCTGAGATGGTGGCATATCTGAAGCCAGAACTGATCATTATCGATTCGCTCTCTTCTGTCCATAGTAGCGGACAAAATAATGTCGAAGATGTCCGCAATTTACTCGGTTTCTTCGTCCGTTTGGTTAGTTGGGCGGATTGCGGACTTCTGCTCATCCACCATATTCGCAAAACATCCGGCAATGGTCCCCGCATGATGAATCACGATCTCGACATCAGTGACCTCAGCGGGAGCGGGTATATCACCCAGCAAGCGCGTGTCGTGATGAGTTTGCGTGTGATCCAAACCACGCAGGATTTTGACCCGAACGGACCTCGCGAATTGAAGGTCATCAAAAACAATCTGGGACCCTATGATTCTCCGCTCGGCTTTTCTTTTGCTCCGACTCATACCGAAGGCGTTGTCCTGAAATGGGACGATAAAGCCCCCGAACCCTATCAAGAACCCACCCAATTCGATGAGTGTAAAGCCTGGCTCAAGAAGCTATTGAGCGAAGCCCCCGAAGGCATAAAACCCAAAGAAGTGATTTCTGCTGGAAAAGAAGAAGGCTTTAGCCGCACCATGATTTATCGCGCCCGCAAAGAATTATCCGCTCATATTCAAAATTCCGAAGGACGCAAGACACCTGATAATTATTGGTTATGGGTCTCTGAAACCGACACGGAAAAATAACTGTCCCAAGAGTCCCAAGAGTCTCACAGTTTTTAAGTTGGGGGGGCTAAAACCCTGTGGGACAGTAAGACTCTTGGGACTCTTGAGACTCTTGGGATTCACCTCGGAGATTACGCATGTTTGACCTTGAAGAAATTCGCAAAAAACTATCTTTGGTCGCTCTGGCAGAAGAAGCCGGAGCCAAATTTCAAAGTCCGCACCACCTCCGCAGCCACTGCCCCCTGCCGCGTCATCAGGGAGACCGAAGCAGTCTCGCTTTCAGCATCTACGATAATCAGCGCAAATGGAAATGTCATTCCACCTGCCCGGCAGATGCCAACGGCGGGGATATTTTTTC
>JAOZOM010000529.1 GCA_029933275.1 Anaerolineales bacterium
CCTTTTCGCAACAAGGGTCTGTTGAGCCTATTGACCTGATTCCGATTGCTAAAAAGACTGTGCGGCGACGGGATTGGAGTAGGAATCACCCTACATACGTTTATTTGATTCCATTTACTCTTTTGGAAGTCGCTCAAACAATAAAAACAGAAATCAAGAGTGCATCTCAATATGACCAAAATGGTCATCCTCGATTAGATGGAACTACTGTCAGTGATATGGCAACAATTTTTATTGATTACGCTCTTACCATGTCAAAACGGGAGAACATTACTTTCTCCCCTACTCCAAAAGGAAAAATGACCTTGGGGTGGGAAGAGGCAGAGGCGGGTTGGGAGCCAGCAAAACTCCCTCCTCCAAAACCTAATAAAAGTAAGAGAGAGAAGAAACATCATCTAGCTTATCGCTGGACAGCGGAGCATCACGCGGCGATCCAGTTGCTTGCGGGAGACACTGCTCCTAGCTCAAATTCAAGAAGTCCTCATCGTTATACCGTTCCAATTGGAGAAGTTGTAGTCCGCCTTTTACAACGTGCTTTAAGGGATTATAAAGCGCAGACAATGCGTCCCACTTTTCGACCAGAGATGGTACGAAAAGAGCCAACAGGATGGGCAAAAAAATGAAAGGCGAAAATCAAATAAAAAGAGCTTCGCAAAAAAAACAACTAATTTTACGAGAATTTGCGGCAGTCAAACGGCATCGTTTGACTGCCGTTTTTCTTTGTTTTACTACCGTTTTACTTGCCGTTCTACCTGCCGTTTGACAAGCCCTTCTAAACCGCCCTTTTTAGCCCCGCAAAAAGGCGCAGACGACAGTTTATACCCCTCATGCTTGTAGCGGCGTGTGATGGGTTTTTATCACTATTTTCATAGAAACTATTTTTGTACAAAAGGAATGTCGAAAATGAATATTGAAAAAGCATGGCAAACTGTACTTGGTCAACTACAAATGGAAATGCCCAGAGCATCTTTTGACACATGGGTTCGTGGCACAGAAACACTATCCTACGAAGATGGGTGCCTTACGATTGGTGTGCGTAACACTTATGCTCGTGACTGGCTTGAAAGTCGCCTCGCAAGCACTGTGA
>JAOZOM010000530.1 GCA_029933275.1 Anaerolineales bacterium
GAGACGTTGCTCACGCCCAGCGAAGTGAATACACCGGGAAGTTCCGCTTTGATGAGTTTTATCCCCTCAATGGTCGCTTTTGCGGAATCGAGATACTCCGCTTCGCCGGTGGCGAGGGTAAAAGTCAAATCGTCAAAGACCAAGTCGCTCGGCTGGAGTCCATGCTCGTTGACCGCGATGTCGTAAATCCGCTTGGCGATTTCCAACTTCCGCTCGGCGGTTTTCGCCATGCCGACCTCATCAATGGTCAACGCCAGCACCGCGGCATTGTGACGGCGCGCCAAGCCAAAAACGCGGTCGGCTCGTTCACGTCCACTTTCGAGATGAGTCGAATTCAGCAAAGAACGTCCTGGCGCGACTTTCAGTCCCGCTTCCATCACATCAATATCGGTCGTATCGAAAACCAGCGGCACATCAATCCCCGCCGTGACCAGCTTGCGGACAACCTTGTGCATCAGCCCGACTTCATCGGGATTTTCGGTGACGGCGACCGAAATATCGAGGGCGTGCGCGCCGTTATCGACCTGTGCGCGGGCGACTTCGAGAATGGCATCCCAATCTTCGGCGAGCAGGAGACGCTTGAATTTGCGACTGCCCTGCGCGTTACAGCGTTCACCGATAATCAGGGGCGGCGGCTCTTGGCGCATGGTAAAAGCTCGGATGCCGGAAGCCAGCCGAGGGGTAGAGAGAATCGGGCGGGGCGGGTGTTTGTGACCGCGCATCTTGCCGACCAACGCCTCCAAATGCGCGGGCGTGGTGCCGCAACATCCGCCCACCACCGAGATATTATTTTTCTCCACAAATTCGACCAGCGCATCGGCAAAAGGTTCGGGTTCGAGGGGGTAAACCGCCTCGCCATCCACGTTGAGCGGCAAACCCGCGTTGGGGATGCAGGAAACGGGGAGCGGCGCGTTCTCGCCGAGAAAAGCGATGGGTTCGCGCATGTGTTCGGGACCGGTGGAACAGTTCATGCCGATTACGTCAATCGGGAGACCCTCGAGGATGGAGAGAGCCGCGGAAATATCGGTGCCGAAGAGCATCCTGCCGGTCGTATCGAGCGTGATTTGGGCTTGAATCGGGACAA
>JAOZOM010000531.1 GCA_029933275.1 Anaerolineales bacterium
GATCATCAAAGATAGCGGAGGGATACAAGAAGCCAGAGGTGGAGCCAGCATCAGGGTATGCCCAAGTGGCACCTTCGAGGTCTTCGAGGGTCTGATAGTCACTGTCGCGAGCGACCAAGAATTCTGCCCAGTAAACATTCCAGCCATAGCGAGCGGAAGCTAAACCAGGGGTGACGCCACAAAGTTGGTTAGCAAGTGCATAGCCCATTGCAGGGATGAAGCCGATGGTGTCTTCAGGAGAAGCGCACATTTCTTCAATTGTTGCGGCGTAAGAAGTAGGAACGCTGGCTTCAAAATAGAGACCAGTAGCTTCGTTCAATGCGGTTTCAATCAAATCGCCACCAGCAACCATGAAATCAACATCCACAGAGGGGACGAAGAGGACTTTGATGGGGTGATCTTCTGAACCAATTTCTGCAGGGAAGAGATCATCATAAGTTACATCGAAATCTTCGCCAAAGTATTTGGCGTTGAGGTCTTCGAGGAAACCGTTCTTCATCAATACTTCCAAAGCGGCATTGGTGGGTTCAACCAAATCACTGCCTTTCGGGAATAAGAAGCCAAGTTGGTCACTGGAAAGTGAATCGCCAACGAGTTTGAGATCTTGGGCGTTTTCGCCTAAATAACCTTGTCCAGCGGTTTCGTCCATGATGACGGCATCAATATCGCCAGCAAGCAAAGCCTGCACTGCGAAGGGGAATTGTTCAAAAGCGTTGATACGATCAGCGTCTAAGTATTTAAGAGCGGTTTCGTAGTTGGTGGTACCGGTTTGGGTGCCGAGTTTGAGATCGGCATCGTCTACGATATCTTGGATACTGGTAATGCGATCTTCGTCAGCGCGAACGAGCAAGCGTTGTTCGATTGCAACATAGCCCATCGAGAAATCTACGATTTCAGCACGATCATCGGTGATGGTAACGCCATCGGCACCAACATCAAATTGACCATCAGCAACAGATTGGATCATGCCTTCCCAAGCAGATTCAACGTATTTGGGGGTGCAGTTAAGCAATACACACATTTCATCCCAAATCTCATAGTCCCAACCAGCGCCTTCGCCGGTTTCGGGGTCAATATAGTTG
>JAOZOM010000532.1 GCA_029933275.1 Anaerolineales bacterium
CCCGAAAAACTCGCAATCGAAGTGGATCGCTATCTCAGCGATGCAGAATTGCCCGATTTGGATGGTGATGTTGTCGCCCTAATCGCCCCCCACGCGGGATATATCTATTCTGGTGCAGTGGCAGGATATGCTTTTACTGCGGTGCAAGGACAGAGTTTTGATTTGGTCGCTGTACTCTCTCCGATGCACGCCCCCCATCGTGATGCTTTTCTGACATCTGCCCATTACGCGTATTCCACCCCATTAGGGAAAACCCCGATAGCCCGTGACGAAGTGAATGCAGTAGACGAACTTCTTCGTGCTGATTTAGGCTTCGGCATCACCCCCATTGCCAACGACCGCGAACATTCTCTTGAAATAGAACTTCCCTTTTTGCAACGCGCGTTGTCAAACGATTTTGAACTCATCCCCATCATGATTCGCTCCACAAACGCGCACGAATTGCAGATTTTAGGAAAAGCCCTCGCCAAAGTTTTAGATGGGCGCAAAGCCCTCCTCGTTGCCAGCACCGATTTATCGCATTTCTACACGCAGGGAGATGCCAAAGTTTTGGATGGCGAAATGCTCCACCAAATCGAATCCTTCTCCCCCGAAGGAGTCCTAAAAACCGAAGAAAGGGGAAGCGGATTCGCCTGTGGGCGCGGCGCAGTTGCCACAACGCTCTATGCCGCAAAAGAATTCGGCGCAAAGAACGTCAAAATCCTAAACTACGCTACTTCTGGCGATGCTTCAGGAGATTATTCTTCTGTAGTTGGCTACGGAGCAGCTGTAGTGCTGGGGTGACAAGGGTGACAAAGGCAAAACCAGGATTGAAATCCCTGCTGAGACAGGAAGTCCGTTTAAACGGACTTATTATCTCAGCCGAAAATTCGTTTTCTGGCTGGCGAAATCACTTGCATACTTGCTCCTTACAAACTTGCTCACTTTCCACTTTCTAACCTTCAACCTTCAACCTTCAAACTTAAACTATGATACTCTGGGACATCCTCCTCATCTTCTTCCTCATCGCGTTAAACGGATACTTCGTTGGCGTTGAATTCGCGGCTGTAACCTCGCGCCGCGCTAGAATCGACTCTCTTG
>JAOZOM010000533.1 GCA_029933275.1 Anaerolineales bacterium
GCAATCCAAATCGGGATTTTTTCATCGTTGACGGGATTAATCGCATACGCGCCAGTAAATACGCCCGTTTTCTCTTTGGTCGTAGACTGCCGATCAATATCCGATTGTCGTCCAGCTTCATCTTTATAGGATTCGATTTCTGCTTTTTTATCTTCGGTAGAAATCTCATCTACCAGTGGATGCTCTGGTGATAAAACCATGAAGGTCGCGCCCCAGAGAGTGTCTGGACGTGTTGTGAACACTTCCATATCATGCTCGCCAACTTCGGTCTTGAAAATAACCGATGCACCTTCACTTCTGCCGACCCAATTTGTTTGGAGGGTTTTCACCGTTTGGGGCCAATCAATATCGTTGTATTCCAGCAATTCATCGGCGTAGTTGGTGGTGCGGAAAAACCATTGATCCAAATCCTTTTTGATGACCGGCGTGTTGCATCGTTCGCAATGCCGATCATCGCCCCAAACTTGTTCACGCGCCAAAGTGGTATTACAACTCGGACACCAATCTACGGGAGAATGTTTGCGATAGGCTAAACCGTTTTTAAAGAGTTGAATGAAGAACCATTCCGTCCATTTATAATAAGACTCATCGCTGGAGACGGCTTCGCGTTTCCAATCGAACATCGCGCCCATGCTGCGGAGTTGTTTTCTCATGCGGTCGATATTGGCATAAGTCCACGTTTTGGGGTGGATATTATTCTTGATCGCCGCGCCTTCTGCAGGGAGACCAAAAGAGTCGAATCCAATGGGGAAGAGGACGTTATATCCATTCATCCGTTTATATCTGGCGCGTGAATCAGATGGAGTCATCGCGTACCAGTGACCGATATGCAAATCCCCGCTTGGGTAGGGGAGCATAGTGAGGGCGTAATGCTTGGGTTTATTCTTGTTGATTACCGAGCGATAGAGTTCATCATCATCCCATTTTTTTTGCCATTTCTTTTCTATTTGTCCGTGGTTGTACTCGTCGTTGAACATGGTTTTTCTCCTGTGGTTCAAGGTTTCAGGTTGAAAGTTGAAGGTTTGCTCCGCATGGGGATTAATCCCCATGCTAATATACGAAGTCCGTTGAAACGGACTG
>JAOZOM010000165.1 GCA_029933275.1 Anaerolineales bacterium
AATTTGAGAGAAGAGTTTGGCAAGAGTTTTCATTATTTAATGATAACAAAAAAGGGTTTCGATGTCGCCATCAAAACCCTTTTCAAGTCCAATCCAAAAAGGCTAGCGCATATTTTGGCGTAAGCCTTCGAGTTTACCAGCCACAGAACCATCTACCACTTTATCGCCAACTTTGATAACCAAACCGCCAAGGATGGCGGGGTCAACAAGGAAGGAAACAGCTTCTGCGCCAGATTTATCAAGAACGTCTTTCTTGACGGTATCCTGCTCGGAATCAGTGAGGGGCAAAGCACTGGTTACTTCAGCGGAATCACCTTTGAAATCTGCGGCTTCCAAAACGGCAACCTTGCCATCTTTTACACCAGCGAAGAAATCACTGAGTAGAGCGTGCTGACGCTCCTCATCAAGAGCTACGCCAACCAATTTCTGCGCACCAGCGATGGCTAGAGCCGCAACTTGTCCACGAAGGTCGCCGAGCATCTGGTTGCGTTCGGCTTCCACATTTGCAAGAGCTTTTGCTTTTGCTTCTTCAGCTTCAGCTTGAGCAGCAGCTTTTACGTCCGCACCAGCAGATTGTGCGCGTGCAGTCGCATCACTAACAATTTTGCTGGCTTCTGCTTGTGCATCGGCTTTGATTTTTTCAGCTTCTTCTTCGGCATTTGCGCGAGCCTCAGCAGCAACACGGGAATCTTCCACGCCTTGTGCAATGGTCTCACGACGTTTGTCGAGTGTTACCAAGAGTGGCGTATATACCCACTTCTTCAAAACGACAAATAAAATAGCAAAGTTGGCTATCTGAACCAACAGATATCCTAGATTTAATCCTAACGCTTCCATTCAGGCTCCTTTTCTCTTTCGCTCAGGTTAAAGAACGAAAAGCATCAGAAACGCAATCACAAGACAATAAATCGCAATAGCTTCAGAAAAAGCAATGCCAAGAATCATATTCGTAAAGAGCGTATCATAAAGGTCTGGGTTACGAGCCATACCGCCCATCGCACCCTGAACACTTAAACCAATTCCTATGCCGCCCCCAAGCGCACCTATCATCGAAAGTCCAGCACCAATAAATTTGGCAGCCAAAACAATATCACTAGCCATCTCTTACGTCCTCCATATATTTAGATATTTCGGGCGGATCATGCCGCCTCACGAGTGAGTGGAAAGAAAGTTAATCACCGCACTGCGGGGCAATTTCTCATCCGATCGAATAAATTTTTTCTTTTTTTTATTAAGCTTCTTCGTGCTCTTCGCCGCCATGCCCAGCCGCTGCTTGAGCCATGAAAACAAGTGTCAGCATTGCAAAAACATAAGCCTGAATTATGCCGATACCAAACTCAAAGGTCAAAAGCATAGACTGCGCAAAGACCGGAATCATAGAGCCGACAAGGAAAAGCAAAACACTTCCTGCAAAGACATTCCCAAACAAACGGAAGGTAAATGAAAGTACTTTAGAGAATTCGGAAACCAACTCTAAAAGACCCACCATAAGATCCATCACACCAAGGAAAGGTTTTGAGAAAAGCGTACGCGTATAAAGGAATTTACTGAAATAGCCTAAACCTTGATACTTTACACCAATAACTTGAGTCATTACAACTGAAATCAGAGCCAATGCAGCGGTGAAGTTTAGGTCAGTAGAAAGAACACGAATATAAGCGGTCACCATATAATGACCTTCTTCCTTTACAAGTGCCATAACACCTGGAATGAATGTGTTCTCTATCTGATAACCATGTCCTGATTTCTCGAAAAACCCAATGCTGTCTACACCAGGTATCAGTTCCATCAAATTTGCGACAAGTACAGTGATAAAAATCGTTGTAACCCAAGGGAAAATTGCCTTAGTAGCTTTTCCCGCAGTTGTCTCCACCATATTGTGCAACATCTCCACAATAGCTTCTCCTGCGCCAGCAAAACCGCCTTCAGGCAAAAGTGAGCCACCTTTAGCTGCACGCATAAAAGGCAAAAAGAAAAGCACAATAATCACATCCATAATCAGCATAGCGAGTATTGTGTTCGTCACGTAAAAATCACCGAATAAGGGTGTGTGGGATATGCGTTCTGGTGCAACTTGAACATGTGGCATAATTGGAGCATACATTTTCGCAAAAACTACTCCCAAAATAATGAATAGTAATACGAACCAGCGGTGCGTTCCATATCGCCATTTACGAGTCTCTTCCAATGGCATCCTCCTTTAATAATCTTGTTTTTTGACGAGTTTCAAACTCTTTTTTAAATTTGTCGGCTGCCTTTCTTGTAACAAAAAACATAACAACCAAAGCAATTGGAATGCTGGCGACCAGCATTCCAATTGTTATCCACGGGCGTGTGCCGAAATAGGTATCCAGCCAAAGCCCAATAAAAACCGAGGCTAATAAAATCAACAAGGTCAAGCATCCCACCTGCCCCACAAGACCAATAATGGTCATGTTAAGAGCTGTTTGTCGGGGAGGGCTATCCACTGTTTTTTCTTGTTCTAATTTTTCCATAGTCACAGTTGCCGATTATAACATAGGGGTTTTGATGGGTCAAATAAAAGTGTCATCTTTTTGGAATAAAAAAACCGCGTCATCCGTAAATTTCGGCTTGCATCCGTTAAATCAACTCTATTTACGATAATATGCCAAAGATGCGTTAAATAAACACTAAAAAAGCCCTTGCGCCGCTGAACAGACTATATTGAACCAATGTCCAAAAATCACGTCAATGAAAAGAATGGCAAAAGACAAAACTGCCAATGCAATCGCATAAGGGCGGCTTAATAAGATTGGGGGTGCTTCTTCATTCTCACCCGCCATGCGGTAGCGATAAAGGATGTCAAGCCCAACGATGGGGTTTGGGATGCCGACAATAGCCAGCCAAATCATATCGGCTTTGATACTTTAGCAACAAATCCGCCAAAGGGGGGCATAAAAGAAAACCCGTAGAAAGTAGAAAAAAAGAGCGAACTTGGTTGAGTTCGCTCCTTTTTTATTTAAACTTTATCGCACTAAGAAGGTGATTTAATTACTCATTTTAGAACAACCCTTCCGCCGCTGAACTAGCGATGTTGAACCAAGGTCCAAAAATCACGCCGATAAAGAGGATTGCGAAGGATAGGATAGTTAGCGCAATAGCATAAGGTCTAGTGAGCGGAATGGGGTGTGCTTCTTCGTTCTCGCCTTCCATGCGGTGGAGGTAGACTACTTTTAAGAACGTGAGATAGTAGTAAAGTCCAACAATGGAATTCAAGATACCGACAACTGCCAGCCAAATCATATCCGCTTTGACGGCGGCGGCAAAAACGAAGACTTTGGCTACAAATCCGCTAAAGGGGGGCATGCCAGTTAAAGAGAGAAAAGCAACTAACGCCACGAGACCAAGCCCATAATTACGTCTGCTCATGCCTGCGTAGGCACTGATTTCGTCTGAGCCTACAATTTTGCTGAATGCGGCGACCATGCCAAATGCGGCAAGGTTGGTCATTACATAGGAAATGAGATAAAAGGTGACAGAGCCTATACCCAACTCAGAGAGAGAAACTACACCAACGAGGGCGTATCCTGCATGAGCTACAGAGGAATAGGCTAACATTCTTTTGATATTGGTCTGTGAGAGAGCGACTACGTTACCGAGCGTCATGGTGATTGTAGCGAGGACTGCCATAATCATTGTCCATGTGGGGGCATATTCGCTGCCCATTGGGAATAATCCCAAGAATAGGCGCATCAGGACAGCAAATCCAGCCGCTTTAGATGCGGTAGACAAGAAACCGGTGATTGGAGTTGGTGCGCCTTCGTAAACATCGGGTGCCCAAAAGTGGAAAGGAGCCAGCGAGATTTTGAACGCGATGCCGACCATTATCAGGATGATTACGCCGATAGCCAAAGGTAGGGAGAAACCTGAGATGGCTGCAATGTCGGTTGTGCCTGTGAAGCCAAAAATCAGACTAAATCCATAAAGCATAATAGTGGATGCCATCGCCCCGAAAAGCAGATATTTAAAACCTGCTTCGGTTGATTTTTTATCACCACGCATGAAACCAGCGAGGATATACATCGGGATTGATGTGGTCTCGATAGCGAGGTAGAGCATAATCAGATTCGCAGAGGATGCCATGAGGCTCATGCCGATTGTAGCAACTAGCAGAAGGATATAAGATTCACCACGTTTGCCAAGTTTCTCTGCATCCATCATAAAGAGGGAGGTAATCATTGCCC
>JAOZOM010000166.1 GCA_029933275.1 Anaerolineales bacterium
TTATTGGGGTGTAGTAATCTCCTGTGCAGCTTGCAAAATCTCATGCGCTGAGCGCAAGGTACCCTCACCGACATCACCGAGCATTTGGGCGAGTTCCAGCAAACGCGCCTCCTTCTCCAAAGGAGAAACGCGGGTCAGCGTGCGTCCGTTTTCGAGCAACTTCTCCACTTGCAAATGTTGGTCGCCAAACGCGGCGAGTTGAGGTAAATGGGTTACGCAAAAAACCTGATGCCCCCGTCCCAACTGCCAGAGTTTTTCGCCGACCACCATCCCAATTCGCCCGCCGATGCCCTGATCTATTTCGTCAAAAATCAAAGTCGGGATCTGGTCGGCGCGCGCCAAGATATTCTTGAGAGCCAGCATCATCCGCGAAGTCTCACCGCCAGAAGCAACTTTGACGAGTGGTTTTAGTCCCTCGCCGAGATTCGGCGCGAGCAAAAACTCCACTTGGTCGAAACCGTTTTTATCAAAGGCAACGCGCCCTTCTTTTAACGGCAATCCTTTTTCATCGGGCAGGGTTTTGAAATCGACCGCAAAATCTGCTTCTGCCATTCGCAAATCGGCGAGTTCTGTCACAATCCCTTTGCTCAATTTTTTTGCGGCAGATTTCCGTAAATTAGAGAGCTTTTTACCCTCACCCGCCAGTTTTTTCAGCAATCTCATCTCTTCTTTTTCAAGCGCATCCATCCGAGCGGAGGCGGTGGAGATATTTTCTAACTCTTGGCTGGCATCCGCACCGAAAGCGATTACCGCTTCGAGCGAGCCACCATATTTTCGGTTGAGATTCTGCAAAAGGGCGAGGCGTTCTTCAACCTCTTCTAAACGGCTGGGATTAAATTCGACTTTTTCGAGGTAGCCGCGCAAATCACGCGAAAGCTCGGTGAGATTTTCTAGGATTAACTCGGATCGCGCGTGAATTTCGGCTTGCGAGGCGTCTATTTTCGCGAGCGTGGCGAGATGCGTGATTGCCTCCCCAAAAGCATCCGTCACCGGCGGGGATTCGGGAATCCCTTCATCGAGTGTGGCGAGGGCTTCTTGTGCGTGGGAGGCGAGGGCTTCGGCATTTGCGAGTCTATCGCGCTCTTGCTTGAGTTCTGCATCTTCACCGAGACGAGGATTAACCGCTTCAATTTCTTCCGCTTGATATTTGAGCAATTCGATGCGACTCTCGGCATCTTTTTGGAGACGATGCAATTCGTCCAGCTCGGTGCGGAGGGTGAGCAGTTTTTTGTAAACCGTGCGGTAGTTGTTTAGGGCAGAATCGGCGGCTGAATAGCGGTCGAGCAAGCCCAAATGGGCGCGCGTATCGAGCAAAGAGAGGTGTCCCGATTGACCGTGTATATCAATCAGCGACGCGCCTAAAGATTTGAGCAAGCCTACATTTACCGTCCGCCCGTTAACGCGAGCAATGCTCCTTCCCTCCGGTTTAATTTCACGGCTAAGGGTTAGATAATCTTCATCATCAAGCAAATCTTCGGTTTGGAGGATTTTATGTACGGCGGTACGTTCTTTGCCGATGAGATGAAAAGTACCTTCGACTAAGGCACGTTTCGATTCGGCGCGCACCATGCTGGTATCGGCGCGTCCCCCAACGAGAATTTCTACCGCGTCGAGGATAATGGATTTACCTGCGCCGGTCTCACCTGTGAAAATGACGAGTCCCTTCTCAAAATTTAGTTCGAGTTGGTCAATAATAGCGAAGTTTTGAATGCGGAGTTCTGTGAGCATAATTATTTAAGCCTAAAACCTGAGAGACCTGCATAAACGGCGGGGATGGCGATGACGAGGTAAACAGCTACCCAAATTACGGGGAGAAGCCACCATATCGAAAAAGGTCCCACATATTCGGGATAGGAGTATTTGAGAAAGAGGGTAGTAAGTCCGTCTAGCAAAATGGATGCTCCGCCAACAAAAACGCCAAAAGTGATGGTCATAAATAATTTACGTGAGCGACGGTGGCCGGTGACTATTTTCACGCCACTAATAATAATTGAGGCTGCAAATGGGGCAAAAAAGAGTACGCCAATGCCGTAAAACCATCCTGAAAGATATTCAACAATGATTGATGCAATAATTGAAAGTATGGCGGCGGTGATAAATCCTGAAAAATAATCTCTCCAATATGCGGTTTCAAAGACCTTTTTTTGTTCTTTGACACAATCTATACATCTGTAACCTGTTGGGGTATGAACCGCGCATTTGATGCACATCGGTTCTTCGCAACGATTACAACGGAGCGTTGTTTCGACTTTCGGATGATTTTTGCAGTAGGTGATTTCGGTCATTTAGCTTTATCTCAAAACGTGTTTTGTATTGTGCAATGGTTTTGCTAAAAATTGTCTGATTACTGATTCTATTTCCCTGTCGAGGGATTTGTGTTCATGTGGGCGGTTAAGTTGCGGTAAAAATAGCCTAAATCACCAAAGCGGATGAATTTGGCAGAATATTCCGCCGAGCGAACATCTACGCGGTCGCCCGCATCCAGCCCGATGGGCGTTTGCCCGTCCACGCTGAGAACGGCGTTTTGGCTGTGGACGGTGATGCTGACCGAAGATCGTTCGGCGAGGACAACGGCGCGATCAATGGAGAGATGCGGCGCAATCGGTACAATGAGGATATTCCGCAACTCCGGCGGCAAAATGGGACCGCCCGCGGCAAGCGCATAAGCGGTAGAACCGGTCGCGGTTGCGGCGAGTAATCCATCGGCGACGTAGGTGGTTAGCTCCAGTCCATCCACACTTGCGGAAATATGAACGGGGTTGAGATATTGTCCTCGGCTGACAACCGCTTCGTTCAACGCGTGCCACGTCCCCTGTTTTTCACCAGCGCGGAATAATTCCACGCGGAGCATGAGACGGTCTTCTATCCAAAAATCATTTTCTAATAATTTATCGAGCATCTCACGCCAATTTTCTCGCTGAACTTGGATGAGAAATCCGAGTTTGCCCATATTGATTCCCAAAATCGGGACTCCGCTCGGCGCACAAAGATGCCCTGCACGAAGAATAGTCCCGTCCCCACCAACTGAAACCAAAACATCAAACTCATTGGCTTTGATGCGCTTTCGCAAATCTTCATTGTGGAGCGAGCCAATCGGCGCGTCAATCCCTTTTTCTTTGAGATAATCTGCAATAGCTTGGGCTTCATTCAAAATTTCGGGAAATCTTGGGTGAACCGCAATGACTAGATTTTTGGGCGTAAATGAAGAAGACATAATGCCCTATTATACAGGCTAACTGTTTTGGATGCAGGAAAATGCTGGGCGAGTTTTGAAAAAAAACACTCTATGCTAAAATAGCTCACCCTATAACTTGGATAAAACTCAATGTCTTTTCATCGAATTCCCTCCCCATGATCGCCGCCTTACTCGGACTTACCTCTGCCCTTTCTTGGGGAATCGGAGATTTCGCGGGCGGATTAGCTTCGCGTAAACACGGCGCGATACGCGCTGTGATGTACGGCGAAGCGATTGGCTTGATTTTTGTTTTCGCCGCGCTTCTTTTTTTTCCTGAGACTTTCCCTGATAGTCATACCTTAAAATGGAGTGTAGCTGCCGGATTTTGCGGTTCGGCAGGATTGCTCGTCTTCTTTGAAGCGATGCGCTTGGGGCGGATTAGCGTAGTCGCGCCGCTCTCCGCATTGATGGGCGCGGTGATACCGGTGGTTGTCGGTAGCTTTACAGAGGGATTACCTGAGCCGATGGTTTTCTTTGCTTTTGCGCTAGCTTTGCTCGCGGTGGTCTTGATTTCGCAAGAGAAAGAAGCTAATTCTCAGGTCTCGTCAGAATCTGCACGCCGTCCTTTGAGCCTCGCTCTTTTTGCGGGAATTGGATTTGGGCTTTATTTCGTTTTGATGCACGAAGCCAGTCAAGAGACCGTGCTGGGTCCAATGATCACTGCACGCGGCTCTGGGATGCTCGCGATTGCTCTCTATTTACTCTTCAAAAAAGAGAATTTGGGGATAGAATCGGGAAGCTGGCATTTACTGACCATCAACGGGTTTTTCGATGTCGGCGGGAATGTTTTCTATATTCTCGCCGGGCAAGCGGGTAGATTGGATGTCGCCGCGGTTTTGGGGTCGCTTTATCCGGGTATGACCGTTTTTCTCGCTTGGATGGTACTCAAGGAAAAGCTACAAACCTCGCAATGGATCGGGATTGCGCTCGCGTTCATTGCGATTATTTTGATGACTGTAATCTAAAATT
>JAOZOM010000534.1 GCA_029933275.1 Anaerolineales bacterium
TCTTGGTTAAATGCCATGCTTCCCTCCGAGCAAAAAACTGCTTAAAATTGCTTTTCTTAATCCAACTGTATTCCCGTAGCGGATGTGGTTTACCCAGCCTTGCACACTGGCAGTCATTTCATCCAGCGGCAAATCCCCATCGGCATAAGCTGAAACCATCCCTGCTAATTTTCTCTGATAGTATAGCCCTTTTCTGTGTTTCAGTCTGCGCTTTTGTGGGAAGATGCGGAAACCCAGAAAGGTAAAACCCTCTGTAACGGGACGTGCCTGAGCGTGGGGATGAATCGTCAAGCGCATCCGTGCCAAACGTGACTCGATGGCTTGCTTCCACTGATTGAGCGTTTTCTTATCCTCAGCAAAAAGCAAAAAATCATCCACATAACGCAAATAGGCTTTGCAGTGCAATTCTCTCTTCACAAAATGGTCAAAGGGATTCATATATACATTTGCCCAAAATTGGCTGGTCAGGTTGCCTATGGGCAAGCCACGCGGGCGATTGACAGCAAAGAGGCCCTGTCCTGAGCCAGTCGAAGGATCGTCACCTGCAAAATAAACCATCTCATATTCATCACGCAAAATTTTCTCTCCACTTTGCATGATGCTGTCACAAAGCCAGCGCACGCTCTCATCGGTGATTTTCCGGAAGATTTCCTGTCTTAAAATGGCATGGTCAATGCTGGGAAAAAACTGACGCAAATCGCATTGCAAGACATAAGGATAACGCCGGGCAAATTCTTGCGCCCGATTCAACGCGCGATGCGTTCCCTTACCAACACGGTTAGCATAGCTATCATTGATAAAACTGCGTTCAAAGATTGGTTCAATCAAATTACACAAGGCATGATGCACCACGCGGTCACGAAAGGGAGCCGCCGAGATTAAACGTCTTTTAGGCTCATGGATATGAAAACTACGATATTTTCCAGGGGAATAGCTGAAATCGAGTAACTCATCTTGCAATTCAAAGAGATGATCTTCAAAGCGATGCTCAAATTCTGCTACGTTTGGATGCCCGCGTTTGCCTTTGCTGGCTTTGCGGTAGGCAAGTAGTAAATTTTCCCAAGATGTGAG
>JAOZOM010000535.1 GCA_029933275.1 Anaerolineales bacterium
GTGACAAAGGTTTTTCAGCGGGGAAATATACCATAAAAGACTAAAATACTAATCCACCACGCTCTTCCAAAACCCTGCGTAATTCTGCGCTAATTTCATTAGCTTTTGCTTCTAAATTTTTCAATTGAGCCAAAAGTTCATCTGCTTTCTCTTTATCTTTCAACGAAGAAAGATTGATGCGCACATTATAGCCCGCCGAATTCAACGCGGCGCGTGCCATTTCTGCGCCTGAGGCTCCATCGGTAATGGCATTGCTATTGCCAACGCTGGCAACTTTTAGGGCTAATTCCATCACGCGCACTGCGCCTTTTGCCGTTGCCAAAGGAACTTCACTAGCATAAAGCGTAGCGTCTTGAATTGCCTGTGAGCGGACGGATTTCTCCTCTGTGCTTTCCTTAGGGAGTTTGAAAGCCTGCATAATCGCGGTAAAGGATGCGGCATCTTCATCTACGGCTTGGGTCAATTTCTCTCGCAGATTTTCAGCTTCTCCTAAAACTTCTTTCATTTCATCTTCAATACTGGCATATTTCTTTTTACCGATGCTCAAACGTGCCACCATCGCCACCAATCCCGCCCCCATCGCCGCCGAATAAGCCGCCACCGAACCGCCGCCGGGAGTGGGTTTCCCAGCCGCAACATCATCAAGAAAATCAGTTTTTTCTTGCGGCGCAGAGAGTCGACTTTCAAGAATTTGGTCTTTCTCAAATTGGTCGAGCTGCATATACCAGACCGCCGCATCCACGAGAGCCTCTTGCGGAATCAGCCCAACCAATTCGCTATGATGAATCGCCACGCCGTAGCGTTCTGCTTCTCTGCGAATCATTTCTACGACCCGCGCAATCGGCGTTTTGTGAAAATTCGTCAGATTCATCGAGACTTGAGCGCGCCCGTCGACCAAAATCCCCATCCCTTTGACAAATGCCAATCCGCCCGATGAATGACGGACTACTTTGCCGATTTTTTTTGCGATAGATACATCATCTGTTGTCAAATAAACATTGAAAGCGACCAAGGGATCACGCGCGCCAATTACAGTTGCTCCCGCTGTGGGGACAGTATCCGGTCCCTC
>JAOZOM010000167.1 GCA_029933275.1 Anaerolineales bacterium
TATGCTTGCTCTCGTTATTATTGACAACGGGTGTGAAGAAAAGCGAATTGCTCGGAATCCACCTGAATCATATTGAGCTAGATGACCCGGATGGAGCCTACGTCTTCATCCGCTACGCCAGCCCCGCCAATCGTTACAAAGAGCGCAAAATCCCTCTCACCGATGAATGGATCACAGTCTACCGCGAATATATCGCTCAATACGAACCCGTAGACCAGCTTTTCCCCTGGTCTCCGCGCAGACTCGAATATCTGCTCGAAGACCTCAGCAATGAAGCGGGCTTGGAGAAACATCTCTCCTTTGTTATGTGTAGATGGACTAGCTCGCTCACCGACTACAAAAACGGAATGGAGCCAGATCGCATCCGCCAAAAATTGGGTATCTCAAAAATTCAATGGCGTGAAATCAAAATGAAGTTGCGAAAGTTGAGTCGTGAGGATGATGTAGAGTAATTTGTCCACGAAGTCACATGAAATTGCACGAATAAAAGCAAAAAGCAGGTCAGTTTTTCAACTGACCTGCTTTTTTATTATCCAAAACTTGACAGGTTTATTTTCTAAACAGCCAATTTATACCCAATCCCTGTCACTGTTTCAATCTGAACCTTGCTATCTCCCATCTTCTTCCGCAAATGGGCAATATGAACATCTACGGTGCGGGTTTGCCCGTAAAAATCAAATCCCCATGCCAACTCGAGGAGTTTTTCTCGGCTGAGAACACGTCCACGATTTTCGGCGAGAGTGTAGAGAAGATCGAATTCTTTGGCGCGCAAATCAATCGGGGATTCGCCAATGCTCACCTCGCGGCTGGCGGGATCAATGCTCAGGTCGCCGAGATGGATGGCGGCGGAAGCAGGTGATGAGACACGCGCGTCGCGCCGTAAAATTGCTTTGACACGCGCCACAAGTTCACGAGGGTTAAAAGGCTTGGTGAGGTAATCATCCGCACCCAATTCCAATCCTACAATTTTATCTATGTCATCATCCCGCGCGGTAAGCATCAAAATCGCGACGGAGTTATCATCCGCCCGCAAACGGCGACAAACTTCAAAGCCATCGAGTTTTGGAAGCATCACATCGAGAACCATCAAGGCGGGATTTTGGCGCACAACCGCATCAAGAGCCGCTTGCCCATCACTCGCCGAGGTGACGCGAAAACCTTCTCGTTCCAGATAGAGTTGGGCTAGTTGAACGATGGAGGCTTCGTCATCAACGAGGAGGATTAACTCGGACATCTATTCGGGAATATAAGCAATGGCTTCGATTTCTATGCGGACGTTGAGCGGCAAAGTTTTGACGGCAACCGTAGAACGAGCTGGCGGATTATCGGTAAAAAACTCGGCATAGATGGCGTTGAACTCGGCAAATTCGCCCATGTCGGCGAGGAAGCAGGTGGTTTTAACGACATAATCGAGACCAGAGCCAGCCGCTTCGAGAACATATTTGAGATTGGTAAGCGATTGACGCGCTTCGGCTGCGATACCGCCTTCGGCTACCTTGCCCGTCTCCCGATTAACAGGAATTTGACCGGCGGTGTAGACCATATTGCCAAGTTTCATCCCGGCTGAGTAGGGTCCGATAGCGGCAGGGGCTTTTTCGGATTGAACAACTTTTTTATTAAGAGACATTTTTCCTCACAAAGAATATGTTGAATAGGTCTCGTTATTCTAAGGCAAGATAGGGTTAGGGTCAAAGAATGTTAAAGCAAACTTCCGAAGTTTATGAAACTTCGGAAGTCTAAAATTAGGGGCTAATGGCTCGGAAAAGCCGGTTTCTCTGCCTCTGCACGCTCAGAGCGTGGATTTGCTTCACGAAATGCTTTAATCGCTTCTCGGAGGGCTTTTCCATTCTCGCTGGTAAGCGTGCGAATTTCTTTGAGACTCGCCCTTAAAGATTTCACCGTTGCGGCGGCTTTCTTAGCATCTACCACTTTACCATCTTCATCAAAACCCTCATGTGCAGCAATCACAGATTGGGCATTTTCATAAATAGGGCGCGCTTCTGCAATCGAGGTAGAAAAAGAATCCAAAGCGGCTTGTACAGCGGCGGTATCCATGCCCTTTTCATTTGCCTTATCAATCAATGCCTGGATTCTAGCGGTCACCTTATCCGCTCGCTCAAAGCGTTTACCAACGCGCTCGTTCACATTCAGCACACGTTCCCATAATTTTTCGAGTCGTTCACCCGTCATCTCTTTCTTTTCGGGTGGCGTTGTTTCATCCCCTAAACCAGCGGCAGAAACACTTGAAATCGGTAACGCGGCAAGGCTCAAAGCAGCCACTAAAGCAATCAACACAAATTTCTTAAACATTTTAAATCTCCTTATATTATTTTTTCTTAATGCAATTCTACAAAAAAGAGATTATCTGCTTATAGAAAAGATGTAAAATTCTTGTAAACTGATATAATCCCAACGCTATTTAGAAAAGAATTAAAGGAGAAAAAATGGCTTCAAGAAAAAGTAGAGCAAAAAGAAAAGCCGCCCAAGAAGCGGCAAAAAAACGCAATCTCATCAATGTGGGGATTGCCCTCGTAGTCGTCTTGGCGGTGATTTGGATTGCGACTTCCGCTAAACAAAACACCGTTTCTCCGGAATCTCCGCCCGAAGCGGCTCAACCGGTTGCTACTCAAGCGGAAGATTCTCAAAATATCAACACTCCCTCCGTTGCGGATGCGCCAACAGAACAACCCGCACACCCAGCTGGAGTCAAAAGTTACGACTCCGCACCACCGATGAGCATTGATACGAACGTGATTTATCTTGCTACCGTTAAAATGGCGAAGGGTGGGGAATTTGTCATTGAACTCTATCCGGATAAAGCCCCAATCACCGTCAATAACTTCATCTTCCTTGCCCGTGACGGCTACTTCGACGGGACAACCTTCCACCGCGTCCTCGAAGGATTTATGGCACAAGGCGGCGATCCCACTGGTACAGGAATGGGCGGACCCGGCTACCAATTCGTCAACGAAAATAGCGACCTAAAATTTGATAAACCGGGTGTCCTCGCCATGGCAAATGCGGGACCTAATACAAACGGCAGTCAATTTTTCATCACCTTTGTCCCCTACGAATCGCTCAACGGCGGATACACCATCTTCGGACAAGTCATCGAAGGCATGGATGTAGTCAACGGCATCACTCGTCGCGACCCTCAACATAATCCCAGCTTTGAAGGGGATATGATTGAGAGTATTACGATTACGGAAAAATAGTGGTTAGGTAATCAGGAAACAAAAAAAGAGCGGCGAGAAGGAAATTTTCGCCGCTCTTTCAATTTAACAACCTTCAACATTAATTTTTTCACCAAAGAAATTGCCTCCCGTTCTCTTTTAACCACTTTCGGCGTTCTTTATAATTTGGCAAAATCTTTTCTACTTGCCCCCAAAATGCTTTTGAATGATTATGCTCTCGCAAATGGCAAAGTTCATGCACAACTACATAATCAATTATTTCGAGCGGCATCATCACCAACCGCCAAGTTAAATTGATGTTGCCATTTGAACTACACGATCCCCAGCGTCTTTTTGCGGAAGAAAGTTTTAGTTTTCGATAGCTAAAATCGTATTTTTCCGCGTAATAACTGACTCTTTCATTAAAAACGTATCGTGCTTCTCTTTTGTACCAATCTTCGATAGCCTCTTCCATATACCATCGCGCCGATCTGGATACTTGAAGGCTCTCCTCTCGTATTCTTATCAAGTATTTTCTTGATCGCGTAAACTTAAGCCGATACGTCTCGCCAAGAAAATAGAATTCTTCTCCTTCTACAAATTGATGCGGAGCAAATTTCTCTTGCGATTCGAGAACTTCGGCTTGTTTTTTTATAATCCAATCAGTATGCTTTTTGACGAGCGCATTAATTTCCCGCTTCGTAGCACTTTCGGGGGCGCGGATAATTACCCGTCCATCGGGTTTGATAACCAATGCAATGCTTTTTCGTTTTGTACGAATTATTTTGTCAATGGTGGGCATAATTAATTCTCTCACGCAAAGATTTATCTCTTCTTCATCTTCCGAATCTTCTCTTCCCCCAACTCCTCGGCAAATTCGTATTTCTCCACACCTAAAGCCTTGCGCTGTGCCTCGCGCCAAGCCTCCAGCCGCGCCGCTACTTCTGCCTCATATCCCTCTGTAGAAGGCTTATAAAAATAAGTCCCCAACAAACGCTTGGGCA
>JAOZOM010000536.1 GCA_029933275.1 Anaerolineales bacterium
AGCGCGCTCCCGTGGGATGTCCAAAAAACGGTTGAAGAAGTCGCCAAACAAACAAATACCGATTTGGGCGTTCACATGCACGAAGATGGCGGGAATGGCGTTTCTAACGCGCTGATGGGCGTAAAAGCGGGCGCAATCCATGTGCAGGGAACGATTAACGGCTACGGCGAGCGAGTGGGGAATGCGAGTTTATGTTCCATCATTCCAAATTTGCAACTCAAAATGGGCTATGAGTGTGTAAGCGAGGAAAATTTGAAAGGCTTGTTGAAACTTTCTCATTATGTGGCTGAGATTGCGAACCAACCCCAAAACCCCTATTTGCCATTTGTGGGCAAAAAAGCCTTCGCGCATAAGGGCGGCATCCATGTTGCGGCGATTTTGAAAAATGAAGATTCTTACCAGCATATTGACCCCACGCTGGTCGGCAATAAACGCCGCACGCTGGTTTCTGAGCTTTCGGGGCGTGGCAATATCATTGATAAAGCCAAAGAATTTGGCATCGAAGTGACGAGTGATAAGGCACGCAAAGTTGTTGAGCAAATCAAGAGTCTTGAAGCGCAAGGGTTTACATTTGAAGGCGCGGGCGCGTCGGCGCAATTGCTCATGCAGCGTGCCGAAGAAAATTACACCCCACCTTTTGAGCTAATTGACTTCACGGTTGTTGTCGAGCATCGCAAAGGCTTGGGCGTTTTTGCCGAAGCCACCGTCAAAGTGGATGTAGATGGTGAAACTTTTCACACCGCCGCTGAGGGAAATGGGCCTGTTAATGCTTTAAACAAAGCCCTCCGTAAAGCACTCAGCGATTCTTATCCTCGCCTTTCTGAAATTCATCTTTCGGATTATAAAGTTCGCATTTTAGATAGCGAGAGCGGCACCGAGGCTAAAGTCCGCGTGCTGATTGATACCAAAAACGGCGATAATTCTCGTTGGTCTACCGTTGGCGCAAGCACGAATATCATTGAAGCAAGCTGGCGTGCGCTGGCGGATAGCATGGAATACGCTTTACAAAAATAAAATCCAGTTCCTGAGCGGAAGGCGACAGCATTTGAGCCTGTAGACGAAG
>JAOZOM010000537.1 GCA_029933275.1 Anaerolineales bacterium
CTGGCATTGACATCAAAAAGCGGCGTTCGCGTCGGAGTAATTGATGGGGTTAGCGCAAGAGCGGTTTGCGTAGCGGGCAAGGGCGTAGCTGTAGCTTCCAGCAAATCAATATCTGGCATAGTCGGGAGCGCGGATGGTTTTTTTGTAGCCATCTCATCCCACCAACCATCTTCTTCAAAGAGGTCTATCTTTGGCGTGGAGGTCGCAAAAGCGAAGCCTGTCTCCCAAGAGTCAATTACAGGATCGCTTTTTCCTTCCTTCAACCAAAAGACAAGCAACAGTGAAGCAAGAGACAGGACGATTAAAATCAACACACCCAATTGTTCATTTTTTTGTTGACTAAACATCTAAGAGAATCCTTCCCAAAACGTCTTCAATATCGGCATCGGAGGGTTCAGGAACGTCAAGCATCAGCGGGCGGAATAGAATCGGTCGCTGCATCTTGCGGTTGGTCGTATAGGGGTAACGCCCAATTGCCATCCCTATCGGAATATCGTCAACAAAGCGTCTCCACTCTTCATCTCGAAAACCTTTTTCAGAGAGAGCCAGAGCAGACATCACGAGGTCTTTATCTTTTGGGTTTTTGATAAAGCCAATCGTCAGGTTGGTACACGAGGAAATAATGTCCTGAGCAATCATGCTGGGAGCCTGCGAGACCACATAAAAACGCGCGCCGTATTTGCGACCATCTCTAAATTGCGCCCCAAATTGTTCAGCGATCCCCCCGCCTCCGCCCTCGTCTCCGCTCTCTGGTTTTGAGAAAATCTTATTTGCCTCTTCGTAAACAATTTGTAGGAGCGGCTCATCACGGACTTCGTGTACGCGCCGGGCAACCATATCCATATAAAGATGCCAACCAGTCCAGCCCAATAAAAAGGCTTTCCCGAATTCGTCCAGGAACATCCCGCCTTCGATGATCGTCACGCCCCAGGGCTTGCTCATATCCTCAACAGGGACGGTATCCTTACCCGGCGCAAATTGTGTTGACGCTGCGCCCTGCACCAACGGATTCATGCGGAATAGAATCCCTTCGAGAACGCCTGTCAGCATCGTGTCACGA
>JAOZOM010000168.1 GCA_029933275.1 Anaerolineales bacterium
TTCCCAGCTTTCAGGTTCCTGTATGGGTAATCGCGATTAGTGCCGGAGCAATAGCCCTAGGCACCAGCTTAGGTGGACGAAGATTAATTAAGACGCTTGGCTCAAAATTCTACAAAGTTCGCCCCGTGCATGGGTTTAGCACTCAGCTTACCTCCGCCTTCGTTATCCTTGGCGCGTCAATAGTTGGTGGTCCCGTTAGCACTACACAAGTTGTTAGCTCCGCCATTATGGGCGTTGGCTCTGCGGATCGTGTCAAAATGGTGCGCTGGGGTGTCGCAAAAGAGATTGCGGTCGCGTGGATTGTCACCATCCCTGCCACGGCTCTCGTTGCGGCTGGGATATATTGGCTGATTGAGAAATTCTTTTAAGTGGATGAGATGCCTGCTCCGCGCGTGACCCGAGGCTTGCCTCCCTTTAATTTGCTTTGGATGTCGAGAAGAACCAATTCCGTTAAAACAAAAAGAGACCGCCAATTTGGCGGTCTCTTTTTTGTTCTGAGCCATTGTTGATTATTATGGGCACATATCGGGACAATCGTTAATAAACATGAACTCAGGATATTGATAGATGGGCTGGTCTGTCTTTGGGTCTAAAATCACCAAACTCACATAACGAGGCTTGGCATTAACGCATTTATTAAGTTTCCACGCATTTGAAACCTCTAGGGTTCCGGCTTCGGTAAAGCGAAGCCATTGCTTTTTCTGTTTGACAATTCCGCCATCGCTTTCGCGTTGATAAAACCGGTATCTAATTTCCATCGGACCATTTACGGTCACAATGGCGTGGATTGTTCTTTCAACATTCGCGGGGCAACCATCCTCAGGATCGCGAGTCATATAATAATCAACGGAGATAATCCCATATTCAATATCGTCTTCATTTTTAACATCAATATTAACGGAGATTGGAGCATCATACTCTCCGACACCGAAAATATATCCTGAACGAGATTGCATTTTCCAGAAACCTGTGTAAACGCCAGGGCTATCCGGCGCGCGTAATTGGATAGGAATCTCAATGCTCTCGCCGGGTAAAGCGATATCGCTGAAATTATAAGCGGTGTATCCGTCCATTAGATCACCGCCCCAATAGAGGAGTTGATATTCTTGGTTCCAAGTACATTCTCCGTTATTTTGGATAACCCAGCGTTTGGTGAAATAATCGCTGGGTTTAAAAATTGTCCCGTCAGGGATTGTTTCACTGACCAAATTTGCGACCAAGCATCCTTCTGGTGCGATTAAATAAGTGTCTGTATTCGTGGGGATAGGTGTTGGAGGATTGGCTGGTGAGGTTGTCTTCTCTATGGCTACGGTCGCGTTTGCTTCGGGAATCGGGGTGCTTGCATTTTCTGCTTCTTCGGTGAAGCGGGCTTCAACCGTCTGCGCCGCGGAGGTGGCGACTTTTGCCAACTCTTCGTCTGATGGGGAGCTGCCACATGCGCTCAAAATCAATGCAAACGCAAAGATGGCGGTCAAAAAGTTCTTATTCATATTTTTTCCTTTTTCTGGAGGGTTCATTCTAAACTCCAGTGAGGGCTATTATACAGATTTTTACTTTAATGTATAGTGTTCCCTTTTGGTGGGAAAAGGAAATATATGTAATTTCTCTTCTTATAATTTTGCCAGAAAAGCCGCTTTCAAAGTGCTTTTAAATCAATGAATAAAAACTTAATACGCTTTGCGTGACTACCAAAGCATTAACCCCGACCAGTTTACAAACCACGCATAGATACTAGGATAAATCATAAAGCCGATCCAGCCGCCGAAGATGCCAAGAATTGCGCCAACAACAATATCAGAAAGGTAGTGAACGCCCATCGCAACGCGTCCCAAAGCTACGAGGGGAGCCCAAATCACAAGCAAAATCGCCAGCCAAAGTGGACCGAGAAAAATGGACATCACCCCAATTAAAAATGCGCGCGTCGCGTGACCAGATGGGAAAGAATGAGGGTCAGTGCTTCTATACATTAAACCCCATTCTCCTTCCGGACGTTTGCGCCTGACCGAGAATTTTACAATTAAAACAATAGCTGCCGCTATTGTAATCGCCCCAAATTGAATGGCTGCCCATTGCTTCCAAAAAGTGCTCCCGAAGAGCCAGAGAAGCAAAAGTCCCGCCGCCCAAAACCATGAATCCCCTGAGTGAGCGAAAAGGGCAGCGATGGTCCGCAATTTGCCGGGATTTTCGGCAATGCGTAACTTTTTGGTAAGATTTGCGTCGAGGGTGAGGATGTCTTTGAAGATCATAAATTAAAACGTATTGCGTATTGCGTAAGAGAACCCTACGCAATACGTTTTACGCAATAGTTGTTTCCAAATCCGCTCGTAAAATTTCAAGTTGATGCGGTTTATCCACATCCATCGCGGCTTCGGCGTATTCCCAGATGATGGCACGGCCGGTGAAGTTGAGTTTTTTAGTGGTACGCGCAACTGCGTCCGCCAGAGAAAGGCGTCCAAGCAGAAGCAAGACTAAGGTCAAGAAGCCAACCGAGGCTGCCTGTTTAAGGGGCTGTTTTCGTTTACCAATCAATACTTCCCATGTGGCGAGATGCTCGGGATCCGTCGTCATCGTGTGATGAGCAATATGAATATCTGCGCCGCAAAGTTCCATATCTTTGAGCTTTGTAAAGGTACGGTTGGAATTGGGATAACGGGCATCCATTGTTTCTTTTTTGACGACACCATAATAGACGTCATGACGGGTCTCCATGGCGGTATCAATTAGCCAGTCGATCATCTCGCCAGTGATGGCGGGAATATCGGAAGAGACGGAGAGCACATACTCGGATTTGGGGTTGATCTCACGCATTTTATCAATGCCTGCCGAGATGTTAGCGAGCATCCGCCCCTGATTAGGGATGTAGTAGGTCGGCTTTGTGCAGGTGACCTTGCTCTCATCTGGTAACCCGATAATGATGACATTATCTACCTTTTTCGCGTTACCGATAGCATCTAAGACCCATTGAATCATAGGTTTTCCTGCGATATCGAGCATGGCTTTGGCTTTGCCCTGCGTATATTCGTAGAGGGGTTGCTCTGGCTGAGGGATTCCGCCAGCGATGACGATTGCGTCCATAGTTTCCTCCTTGTCATTACCTTTTCGGGTACTCGTGCGAGGCAATTTTTTCGGCGAAGCAATCTCCAAGATTATCTTGGAGATTGCTTCGCAAAAAGACGCTCGCAATGACAGGCGTATAAAAAGTATTAATTCAGTTCTTGAATTTGCGGCTCAAAACCCAATTGGTCAAGCAGCTCGCTATATTCATCCCAACTGAGGGGACGCCCTTTGCCGGAAAGGGCAACGAGGGCAGCTTCCATCATATTTGTCCCAAAGGAGCGACCGTCTAAAACGGGTGTGGTGGTGACGAGGTATTTTACGCCCAGTTCTTTGAAGAGTGCTACATCCGCTTCGGTCGTGGTGTTGGTAACGATGATTTTGCCTTCCATATTATCGGGCATGTGTTTTTTTACGTAGTGGCAATCCCCGGCGATGACAGTTGCCCATTCGTAGTATTTTTCATATTTAGGAACACGCTCATCTTGTTTTTCGCCGGTTGGGTAAATCCACTCGAAGGGAAAGCGCGTGACAATAGGAATCATGATCTTGGCAAGCGTACGCAACCCTTGAAGAGATTTGACCGCAATCGGAAGACCGAGTGCAAACATCAGATCGCCAAAAACGACTTCATAACCAGCATCCACGAAAGAGGTTGAAAGTCCCCAACGGTCTACGCCGAGAGCAACGAATACTTTGCGCCCTTGCTCGTCTATATAATCTTTAAGTTTCTTATCTAAAAAGGCGGGAACTTTATTCTCAAGCGTGTTTTTTAATCCGCCACCGTCGACAACGGGCGTTTTTTCGATATAACGAACCATCGGCTGAACGGAGTGGAAGGGGTAGAAATTTCCATCTACTAATGCACCTAAATCCGCACCACCAACGCCAAAGGCATCTACGGTGCCATCTAGCTCTTTATATTTCAAGGCGGCAGCTTCCATATCGCCGTTTGTCCCCATACGTTCAATACTAATTTCTTGACCGAGCAAAGTCACTTTTACGGCTTTGTCGCGTTTAGATGAGCCAATGCTCACACTCACTGCTCTTTTCATCATAATCTCCTCAAGTTAAATAAGTTCA
>JAOZOM010000169.1 GCA_029933275.1 Anaerolineales bacterium
CGGGTTTGCCAGATAAAATTTCTAGCACTTCGCCAACTTCAACGCTACCAATGCTCTTTTTTGCTTCCAATAGCGGACCTGGGCAAGCAACTGCGCGAGCATCTACTACATTCGCAGATGTGATGTTTTCAAGATCGGTTGTCATTATATTTCTCCTTTAATGAGTAAAAATAGAATTAGTATCACTTCGTTCTCACTTGATAAGAACCTAGGCTTACATCTTAACATAGAATTTTCATATCTTAACAGTGGAAAACGTTATATAACAAGGTGCAAAATATAACCTGTTTGCCCCAAACCTAAGCATTCAAAGGAACCTAATGTAGCGAAAACTCCCTCCATCTAGCCTTCCTCTTGATCACAAACCGATGATTTTACTAATTCCATTTAGTTTTGTAGTTTAAGGGTTTTTATAAAAAACTATCGCACAAGACATAAATCTCCTTGTTCTTATTTTTACGCTCAAGGAGAGTAATTTCAGCAAAAATAATACGTTTTTAAAATACTTTCATCCACTGACAATCAAGTTAAAGAAATGAGGGGATATTGCTTGAGTAGTTTTTTAGCACCAGACGCAAATAATCCTCAATTAAACAAAAAGGAGCCATGTGATTTCTCACATGACTCTTTATATTTTAGAAAAAATCACCTAATCTTAATCTTCTTCCTCGTCAGATTTTTCCGCGGCAATTACATCATCCGCGACATGGGATGGGACGATTTCGTAACGGTCAAATACCATTTCAAAATAGCCTCGCCCGCCTGTAATCGAACGGAGTTGGCCCGTATAACGCAACATCTCAGCCAAGGGGACATCTGCAATGACGGTCGTTTGACCGCGCTCAGCATCTGTGCCTAACATCCGTCCACGACGAGTATTCAGATCGCCAATCACATCGCCCATATTTGCATCTGGAACAGTGATGCGGGTTTTCATAATCGGCTCATAAAGAACAGGTCCCGCCTCTTTGACAGCAGCTTTGAAAGCGCCGCGTGCGGCAGATTCAAATGCGACTGGCTTGGAATCAACAGGATGCTCTTTTCCGTCAAAAATGGAAACTTTGATGTTTTGCATTGGGTACCCGGCAATTGCACCATCTTTCATCACACTCAAGATACCCTTGCGAATGGCAGGCTCATAAGATTGCGAAATTGCGCCGCCAAAAACATCCCAAGACAATTCAAAATCACCTTCAGGATAGGTATCGATCGTCATGTGGACTTCGCCAAACTGCCCAGAGCCACCACTCTGTTTTTTGTGACGGTAAGAAGCGGTTGCTTTTCTGGTGATGCCTTCACGATAAGGGATACGCGGTTCAATCGTATCCAAGCCAACCTGCAACTTGCTCTCTGCGCGCCGGATCGCGACATCAATATGCTGGCTACCCATCCCCTTTAGAATGGTTTGACGAGTGGCTTTTTCGTTATACCAATCTAGCGTCATGTCTTCTTCGCAAAGACGAGTCAATGTCGGGGATATTTTTGCGGCATCTGCTTGCGTCTTGGGGACAATAGCAACTCGGAAAAGTCCGGTTGGATACTCAGGAACGGTGCAAGTTAGCGGATGTCCTTGATTACAGAAGGTATCGCCGGTTGCTGTTTCACTCAATTTCGGGACATTGGCAATATCGCCAGCGTGAACAACTTTGACGCTGGTCTGATTCTTGCCTAATGGAATATTAACTGAACCAAATCTCTCTTCAATTTCTTTATTCTGATTCCAAACTCGGCTATCACCTAAGATAGAGCCGGAATAGATGCGGAAGAAGGTCTGCTTACCTACAAAGGGGTCGGCTGTCGTCTTCCAAACATACGCTGCTAAAGGTTCTGTGTCGGAGGCAGTCAGTTCTTCGTCACCATCTGCTCCTTGAACGGTAACTGCTGGTCGGTCGGCAGGAGAGGGCATGAGACTAACTAATGCGTCCAAAAGGGGAGCGACCCCAATTTCATTGCCCGTCGCGGAGACGAAAACGGGCACATATTCTCCAGCCAAGAAAACGTTCTTTAATCCGCTGGCGATTTCGGCATCCGACAACTCTTCTCCCTCAAAATATTTTTCAAGGAGAGCATCATCGCCTTCGGCAGCGGCTTCGATTAATTCCATCCGCGCTTCTTCGACTGCATCAGCGTATTCGGCAGGGACTTCTACGACCGTTTTGCCATCGCCTTCGTAGGCTTTGTTGCTCAAAAGGTCAATAACACCTTTAAATTCGCCGCGCTCGCCCCACGGAAGTTGAACTCTAATGAGACGTGTGGGAGAGAATTCGGCTAACGAATCCATTACTTTTTTCAAATTGGCATTGTCGCGATCCATTTTGTTGATGATGGCGACACGCGGGATTTTGAACATATCACAATAACGCCACGCTATTTCTGTGCCAACCTCAACGCCAGCGAGAGAATCGATTAGAACTGCGGCACTATCTGCAACACTTAAAGCAGAAATAACTTCGCCGATAAAATCGGTGTAGCCCGGTGCGTCTAAAAAGTTAATTTTTGTTTTTTTATGCTCAATGGGGATAACGCTGGTGTAAAGTGATAAGCTACGGCGAATTTCTTCATCGTCGAAATCGGAGGCGGTTGAGCCATCTTCAACTTTTCCGATGCGTGTTGTGGCTCCGCTAAAGTGAAGAAACGCTTCGGTCATCATCGTCTTGCCTGTGCTGCCGTGTCCGACTAAAGCAATATTACGGATAAACTCAGTGGTGTACTCTTTCATTTAATAGAAACCTTCCCGTTTTTAGGATAAGGAGCGTTTTCCCCGCCAAACGCTTCCTTTAGAACGTAAATAGACCGCATGATTGTAAGAGAAGTCGGTTGAATTGTCAAAGTAGGCTTAGGGTCTTTTTCATCCTTCTGACACCTTTTTTTGCGTTGATTTGCAAACAGAAATTTGTAAACATATTTACCCAACACCTGATACAATTCTGCTTATGAATACACCAAAACGCTCACAAATCAAACTTGGTCTGAAAGTCGCGATTGTGCTGAAAAAAGATCAGCGCAGCGGTAATTTGACCGAGGGAATCGTTAAAGATATTCTAACCAACTCTGCCTCGCACCCGCATGGGATTAAAGTCCGCTTGATGGATGGGCAGGTGGGGAGAGTAAAAGAAATTAGGAATTAGTCAATCAGGAATTAGGAATCAGGAAAAGCAAAAAACGTTTATCAATTCGCGTAATTCGCTAATTCGCGACATTCGCGTTAAAAACAGAACAAAGAGAGTAAATTTTGAATAATCCAGAAGAAGAGAAGAAAGAAGAAGCCGAAGAAAGCCAAAGCCTCCCCGAAATCACATTCGCAGAATTACCAGAGAAGCTAAAAGTCGCCGCGGGTCATGTTGGCTGGGATTCGTTGATGCCCGTCCAACGCAAGGCGATTCCATATCTCACCGCAAAGAAAGATGTGATGATGCAAGCCCGCACAGGTAGCGGAAAAACAGGCGCGTTCCTGCTCCCGATGCTCGAGCGGCTACGCCCGAACAAGAAATATTGTCAGGCACTCATCCTTGTCCCCACGCGGGAACTGGCTCGGCAGGTCGAAGAAGAGGCAAAAACCATTTGCCGAAATAGCGGTCTTAAAACGGTAGCAGTTTACGGTGGAGTCGGATACGATTCCCAAATCAGAGCCTTTAAAGAAGGGGCGCAAATTGTCGTCGGCACGCCCGGGCGCGTTCTCGATCATCTTATCAAGCGCAGTTTTAATCTCAATCGGCTCGAAATACTCATTTTTGACGAAGCCGACCGAATGCTCTCGATGGGTTTCTACCCCGATATGAAGCAGGTGCAAAGCCATTTGCCGCGCCACGATGTGAACACCTGCATGTTTTCTGCCACCTTCCCCGTGCATGTCATCCGCGCCGCAAATGAGTTCATGGTCGAGCCAGAATTCATCAGTTTGAGCAGCGATCACATCCACGTCACCGATGTTCAGCACATCGTCTATAACGTGCCGAGCATGGATAAAGACCGCACGCTAATTCGGTTGATTGAGTTGGAAAATCCCGTCTCTGCGATTATTTTCTGTAATACAAAGAGACGTGTGAACTATGTTGCCACAATTTTGAAGCGATACGGATACGATGCCGACGAGCTGAGTTCTGACCTTTCACAACAACGGCGGGAACGCGTGTTG
>JAOZOM010000538.1 GCA_029933275.1 Anaerolineales bacterium
AAAAAATGAGAAAAAAACTAAAATGGATAATCCCGCTGATATTGGTTGTGCTGGTTGCCGCCGTATATTTGCGCCCAACGTCGACAGAACCTTTTGAGCAGATTTATGCGAAAGTGGATGCGGAAACAGTTGCTTCTTTAGAAAATTTTCGAGAAGCGCACCCTGTGCAAGAATTGGACGTTGATGGCGTGACTTGGGATTATATTGCGATGGGAGAGGGAGAAGAAACGATTCTTTTCCTGCACGGCATGACGGGCGCGTATGATATTTGGTGGAATCAATTGAATGCCTTCGAAGATGATTATCGCTTGATTTCGGTCACTTACCCCGCGGTAGGCACATTTGAAGAGATGAGCGCAGGCGTATTTGCGATTCTCGAAAAAGAAGGCGTGGATAAATTTAGCGTTGTCGGTTCATCGCTGGGTGGCTATTTTGCCCAATATCTGCTTGCGAAAACTCCAGAGCGAATCGAGCGCGCTGTTTTTGCGAACACTTTCCCGCCAAATGACATTATTGCTGAGAAAAATAAAGGTATCGGCGCGGCTTTGCCTTATCTCCCCGAGTGGCTGATTATGGATGTGCTGAAAGGGAGCATCGTTGAGAATGTCTATCCCGCCGCTGGAAACTCTGAGATTGTCTTGGCGTATATGATGGAGTATCTGGGCGGGCGGATGAGCAAGGCGCAGGAAGTAGGTCGTTTTCACTGTGTGGTTGAGCCTTTTGATGTTGCGGACGTGGATGCCCTTGGAATCCCCGTTTTGATTATCGAAGCGGATAATGATCCCCTCGTTGAACTGGCGTTGCGCGAGCAGCTTAAGGAAACCTATCCCAGTGCGCCTGTTGAAACGCTACACAATGTGGGGCATTTCTCTTATCTGAATGAAGCGGAAATGTATACGGGGATTTTGAAGGCTTTTTTCAGTGAGCAGTAATCAGTTTAAAAGCAACTTCCGAATTCTTTAAGAATTCGGAAGTTTTTGTTTTTACCTTCAACTTTTAATATTCAACCTTCTAACCCTTTTTCCTCGCCATTTCCTTCTGCCTTCTCTTTTCTTC
>JAOZOM010000539.1 GCA_029933275.1 Anaerolineales bacterium
CTTTCTCCATTGCTCCGGCGAAGAGAGAGATTGTGACGCGAGGACCCTACAAATACATGCGTCACCCGATGTATGCCGGAGAGATTCTTTCTCTGGCTGGAGTTCTGGTTTCGTCTCTCTCTCTTTGGAACGGCGCGGTTTTTCTTCTTTTTTTCGCCTCTGTGGTTTGGCGTATATACGAAGAAGGAACGTTGATTTACGGAGGTTCTTGTGGATAGTTTGGTAACGAGTTTGAGAGATATTCTGCTTCACGCAGACCTATTGATCTCTCAAAGAAGAGAATTTTTCTGGGGTTGGCTCAGAGATCATTTCAAGATTACTAATATTAATAACGAGCAAATCGTAGCACGTCTGCTAACACAAGATGTTGAGACAGTTGCTCAAGAGGTAAAAACAATTTCGGAGGAATACGAATGGTGTCGAACCACGTCACTAAGAGAAATAGAGCGAATGAAAAAAAAGCACGCCTCGTATTGAAAACTATGGCGGTCTTATTCTTTCTATGGATTGCTTTTCTCTGGATAAGTATGACGATAGGAGCTCCGCACGATCTTTACTCAGCAAGCGAATATCACGATACGGTTTTCACCGTTGTAGTTAATGGAAGAGAGTATTGATGATAGTAAAAAATAACGAAGACGATAAGGAAGAGAAGTCTGCTCAAGCAGAAGATGTTTTTTACGCTGTACTTCTCGCAATTATGTTTTTCTTTACGCTTTGTTTGAGTAGTTACGCTTTTGCTATTGGTGCGATTCCTGTTTATTGAGACCGAGAAGGAGAGATTATGAAAATTAAAACGAAGAAAAATAAGCTCGCAAAGAAAATAATACTTGCTGCAATATTTTTAGTTGCCGTCTTTCTTTTGTCAACCTACACGCCCCTTAGTTGCTCAATTGCCAAAATACGCATAGCGGTAGCAGCCCCGTATAAAACTTGCACTACAACCTGTACAAGTTGGTCTGCTAAACCGTGCGGCGGATGGTCTTCGTGTTGGGACAAAGATATTTCTTGTGATAGTGCCGGTAAAGACCAAGATGGAAGAAATTGTAACGGTTG
>JAOZOM010000170.1 GCA_029933275.1 Anaerolineales bacterium
ATCGGGATTGCGCTCGCGTTCATTGCGATTATTTTGATGACTGTAATCTAAAATTTATATAGCTAATAAGTAATCATCTAGGAATAAATTGTTGAAGCCTCACCACAAAGTCACAAAGGTCACGAAGAATTTCTTTGTGACCACAGAGAAAAACTTTGCCTGCACTGTGCACAGGCACACGTGTATTCTCCGTCTCTCTGTGGTGCGCTTTTCGGGAAGTTGTTTTTAGACGTTAACTAAGTACCCGAGCAAAAGTTTTTTAGCATTTTAATATAATGTTTTAAATCGTGAAATGATGCTGAAATCTGCTCCCCTCAGTCCCCCTCGCGAAGTATCTTTTGGGCAAATTCGATAGTACCATCAGTGCATTTGGGGGATACCTGAACGAGTAGGGAGGGGCAAGTTTTATCAAATTATTTATGCTCGGGTACTTACTTTAATTCGATTAAGGCAATCAGGAGTTGTTTATATGGATAACAGCATTCAACCCCAAAAAGCAAATATTAGAGTGGTTATTAAAGAAAAAGAGTTGAGTGTTGCTCCTGAGGGGAAGGTCGAGTTCCATATTGGTGCGATTAACTCCGGGACGATGGAAGATATTGTTAAATTTTCGGTGAAAGGTATCCCGACGGAATGGGTTTCTTTCGATGAGCCGGAGTTACGCGTTGAAGCCGGTAAAGCAAAGCAAGTTATTTTGCAGATTCAGCCTCCTCCTTTTCCTGATGGGCGTGTTGGAAAATATAAACTGGAGATTCAGGGAACAAGTCGAAACGCGCCGCGAGTTTTGGCGACAATCCGTTGCACAGTGAACATCGCGGCTTATGCGCCTGAGGGGCACGTGGGCGTGTTAATTGGTGCGATTGATTTCCCCGTTACGCCGGGGTCAAGTGTTAGCATTCCGCTTCTTTTAGAGAATCGCGGCATTTCGGCAGATAGTTTCCGATTTAATATTAGTGGAATTCCAAGAAGTTGGGTTTCTACAACTTCATCTGTGATTCAGTTGGCAGCGGGGGAGAGCAAGGAGATGATCTTTACGATTAATCTTCCTCGCTCATCTACGGCAAATGCTGGACGCACTCCTTTTAAGATTCAAGTTTCTAGCGAGGAAATGCCCAGCCAAAAAACGGAGATTGATTGCATTTTGACGGTATCGGCGTTTTCTAAATTTTCAGGTATATTGCGTCCAGAGCAACTTAGAACCAATCAACCAGCGCAACTTTTGATTAGCAATGAGGGGAATACCATTGATACCTATAATTTGAGCTTTCAAGATCTTTCAGGAAAATTGCTTTTTGAAAAAATTACGCGTTACGCAAAAGAGGGGAGCGATCCGAATAATCCCGAAATCGGTTTTGCGTATTCTGAGATCACTTCGGCGCAGCGGTTGCGGGTTTCGCCCGGAGAAAGCGGGGTGTTTGAGTACCGTAGCAGGCTGAGGTCACGTTCGTTCGTGGGGGATGCGGAGATATATTATTTTAATATCAAAGCTGTTTCAGCCGAGAAAAAGTCGCTTGATTTTTCCAGTCAAATAAAAGAAAAGGGATTTTTCCCGCCCTGGTTGCTTGTACTTTTGTTAATCACATTTATGGCTCTATGTTTGATTCTTTTCATCCCAAAGAAAAGGGCTGAAGAAAGCATTAATACAACTCAGACGGCTGTTTATCACCAAAGCCAAGCCGTGATTGTCGGCAAGGAAGATATGGGTGAATTATTGGATGGGCAAGAGAAGCGAAATTGCTCACTTCCCTTTATTCCAGATACGGATGCGGATAAATTCGTTGACGGAAGCGATATTGATCCTTGTGACCCAAATAACCCTTCAATAACGGCGACCACTATTGCAGAGATTCCGACCGACACATCGCCACCGACTCTGACGCTAACACCTGTCTCGCCGATTGCATCGCTAGTTTCCCCGACAGCATCGCCGACTCCCCCAAAGCCTGTTGAGCCGAATTTGAAAGGTTTGATTGTTTTTGAAAGTAATCGTGACGGGAATGCTGAAATCTATGTGATGAATGCTTTTGATCAAACGGTCACTCGTTTGACCAATAATGCCGCGGTAGATATACAGCCTGTTTTGGCTCCTAATGCTTTGGAAATTGCTTATGTGACAAACCAAGATGGGAATAATGAAATTTATCTGACGGGTGTAGATCGGCGAACACCGATGAATCTCACGAATAATTTGGCAGATGACCAATATCCGGCTTGGTCACCGGATGGGAACTGGGTTGCTTTTACTAGCAATCGCGATGGTAATTTTGAAATCTATGTAATGCGTAGTGACGGTTCTGAGCTTCGGAATATCTCCAATCATCCCGAAGCAGATACTGAGCCTGCTTGGTTCTCCTCGGATTCATCAGGCTCGCAGGATTGGATTGTTTTTGCATCTAACCGAGATGGCAATCAAGAAATTTACAAGGTCAAACCGGATGGTTCCGGATTGACTAATCTAACAAATAATCTCGCTAATGATTATTCACCTGCTGGATATAATAAAGGGAATTTGCTCGCCTTTGTTTCAGACCGCGATGGAAACCCCGAAGTTTATGTGATGGGAACTGATGGATCGGCACAAAGAAATCTCACAAATAACCCATATCAAGACATCGAGCCAACCTTTAAAGCTAACGAGGGATGGATTGCTTTTTCAACCAATAGAGATGGCAATTTGGAGATTTATTTCATTCAGGATAATGGAATGGGCGTATTCAATATGAGTCGTAACCCAATCAGACAGGATAGACATCCCGATTGGCGATAGTCAAGGCAAATTAAACGGAAACACACCACAAAGACACGGAGCCTGTGGGTAAACCCAACAGGCTCAAAGCTAAAGGACGATAAACTGCCCTCTAGCATATTCTTTACAAATGAGCCAAGATGTTATCCAAAGTCCAATAGGCTATATATAATACATTTCATAAATTTGAGACACAGCCCATCCCATCGGAGCCCCCATGCTTTTAAAAACAAAAGTCATTTTCAACGAATACCCGCGCACTTTCTGGACATTAACAGGCACAGTCTTTATAGACAGTTTAGGCGGGGCGTTGCTCTTCCCTTTTTTCGCCCTCTACGTCACTCAAAAATTCAATGTTGGGATGACCGAAGTTGGGGTCTTATTCGCCATTTTATCTGGAACCAGAATCGTCGGGAGTTTAATAAGTGGTGCCTTGACCGATAAAATTGGTCGCCGCTCATTGATGATCTATGGATTGATTTTTTCAGCAGGTAGTAGCCTGATGATGGCATTTATCGAAGATATGACCCTTTTCTACACAGCCGTTTTCTTCGTAGGATTGCTCTCAAGTATCGGTGGACCCGCTCAACAAGCGATGATAGCCGATATACTACCCGAAGAACAGCGCACCGATGGCTACGGTCTTATCCACGTATCGGATAATTTGGCGCATACGATTGGTCCCATGATTGGGGGCTTATTGGCGGGTATTTCTTATATCTTGCTCTTTTTTGTGGATGCCGTCCTGAGTGCCATTACCGCCATCATCATCTATTTCGCATTACCGGAAAGCCAACCAGAAAAAACTGAAAAACAAGCCAGAGAAAGCTTTGCAAAAACATTAAGCGGATACGGGCAAGTTGCTCGAAACGGCATTTTCATGGCATTTTTCGGTATTGCCATTTTGATGAAGCTGGTCTATCGGCAAATGGGAACGACTCTCCCTGTTTATCTGCGCGATATACACAGAGTCTCGCCACAGGGATTTGGGTGGCTACTCTCGCTAAATGCCGGAATGGTCGTTCTCTTCCAATTTATGATCACCCGCAAGACATCGAAATTCAAACCGATGAAGGTCATGGCTGTCGGCACATTTCTCTATGCGATTGGTTTCGCCATGTACGGATTTATCTCGACCATGCTCTTTTTCTTTATTGCCATGGCAATTATCACCATCGGCGAGATGTTTATCAGCCCAATTGGGCAATCTATGGTCGCTCGTTTTGCACCCGAAGATATGCGCGGGCGTTATATGGCATTCTACGGTTTTAGCTGGACAATCCCCAGCTTATTTGGTCCTCTGGCTGCTGGTTTGATTATGGATAATTATGACCCCAATCTAGTCTGGTATCTGGCTGGTGTCATCGGGCTTGTGGC